>NZ_JAJWTS010000002.1:0-138566 GCF_021632165.1 Candidatus Avelusimicrobium fimicolum | reverse complement strand
GATATGTATAGTGGTTCGTTCTGTACTGTCTGCCGTAGCAGAGGATACTATAACTGCTATTAATTGTTAAAATAGTGAAAGCGCCCCCAATGGTCGTGAAATTGGGGGTGCTTTTCAAGATGAAAAAACAAATGAAACAAGCAATTTTAAAATATCTAAATTTTGGGATATTGGCGTGTGTTGGTGTGAGTTTGTTTATGCGCGGCCGTTTATTTAATATGGCCTACGAATATGATGAACTTTTTACGGCTATTACTACGGACCCAATGCGCCCTTTTTCGTGGATTTATTCTAATTACTTGCTAGTTGATGTGCATCCCCCTCTTTATAATGCTATTTTGTGGGTATGGAATCATTTTGTACCCTATGGGCCGGAACTTTGGTTGCGTTTGCCCAGTTTTTTTATGGGGATAGGGGCCCTTATGTGTGCGTGGTTTTTCTTTCCCAAGTTTTTTGGTAAACTTACCCGGTTGGTATTTGTGGGCTTGTTAAGTTGCAATATATATTTAATTTTTTACTCCCAGCACGCCCGTTCATATATGTTAATGCTTTTGTTTTCTGTTCCTGTTACCTTTTTATTCTTGGATATCTTTCGCAGAATAGCAAAGCATCGGCGAGTTGCCCCTTTAAAATGGGTAACTTTTGCCGTTTTATCTATTTTGTTGTGTTGGAGCCATTATTTTGGAGCCTTGTTAGTCGGTTTATGTTCTATTTTTCTATTTGCAAATGCTTGGTATAATAAAACTTATATAAGAACGGTTTTAATTATAATTGCTGCTATTACTATGAGTTTTTTGCCGTGGCTTGTACCCAATTTTATAGAACAAATCTCTTTCAAGCGCTTTGCCGGAAATTGGTGGGCAAAAGACTCTCCTTGGAGTTCTATTCCCGAAATGTTTCTCTTGTCGTTTTTTACCAAATGGTACACGGGCATTATTATGTTTGCGTTGATTAGCGTGAGTTTTGTTTGGTTGCGGACCCAATATAGATATAGGAGAGGAATTCCTTATTTTAGAGAGATGCTCCTATTGCTTTCTATATTCGTTTGTACATTAGTGATAGTGGCTTTACTTTCATTAAAGACCTATATGTTCTTTGGACGTTATTTTATTGCGTTTTTTCCGGTTGTTTATTTGCTTATTGCTTTGCTTTTGGCTCCCTTGATGCGGCGGAGTTTATGTTCAAAAAGTATTTTTATAGGATTGTTAGTGGTTAATTTAGTCATCTTTGGTTTTGGACATAAGGAATTAAAATATACACCTAAAATTTCTAGCCGTATGGTAAGCCAAATATACAAGAACAAATTCCGCGGAAAGGAAATATTTGTTATTGCCGTAGAAGGATTCCCGCCTGTAACAATGCCTGCTATGTATGGATTTTATGTAAATAGAGTTTTTGGACTTAATGTGCCTGTTACGGAATTATTTAGCCTTGATGATGAAAGCCGCAATAGAGCCCTTACCAGAAAGGAAAATGCTTTTATTTGGATGCCCAACTGTACGAAGGCAAAATTGCAGAAGGTTTCGTCCAAATGGAACCGCTCGTTGGGGGTGTATGGCCGTGTTTCTGATGTATGTATATTAAAAATTTCGGATTAAATACAATGAAAAATTATTTTATGAAACTGTTTGGACAATCCAAAAAAATTACCATTATTAAAAAACTAACCATTAAGATAATAAGTGTGGTTGTGTTTTGTTGTATTTGGGCCTCTATCTATATGCGGGCTACACTGTTTAATATAGGGTTTGAATATGATGAAATTTTTACGGCCATAACTACCAATCCAACGCTTTCTTTTGTTTGGTTATTTAAGCATTGGTTGTTAGTGGATGTTCATCCTCCACTTTACAATGCTATTATATGGGGATGGAATCATTTGGTCCCTTATGGGCCAGAATTGTGGTTGCGTTTGCCCAGTTTTGTTATGGGAATAGGTGCCTTAACGCTTGCGTGGGATTATTTCCCTATGCGTTTGGGAAAAACGGCACGTCAGTTATTTGTGGCATTATTAAGTTGTAATTTGTTTACCATTGCTTATTCCCAACACGCCCGTTCCTATATGCTAATGCTTCTTTTGGCGGTGCCGCTTACGTTTTTGTTTGTAAATTTTTCATATAAGATAAATAATCACAAAAATATAACTTTGCGGGAATGGTGTTTGTTTGGAGCAATTTCTGTTCTTTTGTGTTGGACGCATTATTTCGGGGCGTTATTATTCGGGACGTTTTCAGTAGTGTTATTGTTGCAGGCTTGGTATTATAAACGCAGTCTAAAAGAGTTTATTCTTGTGCCGGCCTGTGTTTTTGTTTTGTTTTTGCCGTGGCTGATTCCTAATTTGATAACGCAAATAAAATTCCAACGTTTTGAGGGCAACTGGTGGGCTAACCAAATGCCATATTGGCATTGGTGGTTTACCTTGCTCTATTTTTGGGCCAGCAGTATGAAAGGTGTCGCGATAATGGGGGGACTGTTGTTATATGCCGGAATTTTGTGTTGGAAGAACATAGCAAAAGGAAAAAAGTTGAGTGGGGCGTATGACTTAATGGTTTTGGGCGCAGCAATACTTGTGTTTTTAGCGTGCGTGTTTTTGGTTAGTATAAAAACATATATGTTTATCAATAGGTATTTTATTTCATTGTTGCCGGTTTTATACCTGATGTTTGCTATATTTTTTGCACCTTTTTTCCGGAAATCTATTGTGCTGGGATTATTGTTTATATGTTTTTTATTATGTGGAATGGGAAACTTTTGGAGTCAACATACCAATTTATTAAATAACGGGGACGAAAAAATGCCTGCCAGGAAAATAGGGCAAATTTTTCGTGATCGCTATCCAGATAAAGAAATGATAGTTGTGGCAATGGAGTCATTTCCACCAGAAACAATGAAAGCCTTATATGGTTTTTATGTGAATCAAATCTATCATCTAAATATGCCAGTTACAGAATTATACTATTTGAATGAATCTGCCCGGAATGAAGCGCTAAGCCGTCCAAATACCGTTGTTTGGATGCCTAACTGTGTAGAACGAAAATTGGAAAAATTGTCCCTTATGTGGAATAGTACAATATATGTAACAGACCGTGAGGGAACTGCGTGTTTCTTAACATTTGTTCCCGAAACACAATCAACTAAATAGAAGTTTTTTACGGTTTTTGCGTGTCAAAGGGCTTTTTATTGATAAAACGCTCCGATTGGTCCGTCGCCCAGTTAAGTTGCTTTTCCAGTTCCGCCGCGGCGGCCTCCATTTCCGCGTCAGAGCGGACATAGACCGCTTTGCCATAGGTGAGTGCGGTTTTGCCAAAAGGCAGCGGTACGCGCATTTTATCCCACGAGCCTACTTTTATTTTGTGGCTAAGCGCCGTGCCCACCGGGATAATCGGCAATCCTGTTTTGAGGGCCAAAAATAAAATGCCGTGCTGGACCTTGTAAATCGGCCCGCGCGGACCGTCCGGCGTAAGCATAGGGTGATACCCGGCCTCGGCAATGTTTTTAAGTTTGATGAGCGCTCTGGCCCCGCCGCGTGTGGTGCTGCCGCGTACGGCCTTCATCCCAAAATGCGGCAGACAGCGGGCAATATATTCGCCGTCGTCGCTTAAACTAATCAAGGCGCAAATTTTTTGCCCGCGGTAGGGGTATAACAAAAACAACTGTTGGTTGTGCCAAACGCCGAAGATATAGTTTTGGCCTTCGCGGTCAAATTTTAGGGCTTCCTCACTCTTGAACCAATAAATTTTTGTCGTCCAGCCTAAAAACATTGTGTACCAGTACGCCAAGGTGGAACCGATGACGTGCTTCCAAGAGATTTTTTTCTTTTCTAATGACGTGGGTTGAAACATTATTTTTTACCTTTTTTGCGGGATTTTTGCCACGGTACTAAAAATACGGCGGACATAAAGGGGGATAAACTTCCCTCTTGGGCGGAAAGGTCAATTTTTCCCGCGCTTAATTTTTCTAAAATTACCGGTAATGCCTTTTGCGCAAGGGGGGCTTCCAAGAGAGCGGCTTCGCGCAACAATTTGGGCGCAATAGCCAAACCGAAAGGGGGCAAATACACAAACTGAACCTCTTGCGTTTCACATTCCTCTTTTTCGGCCTGTTCTTTTACCAGGTCCGCTACAAAGGATACCGCACTCTTTAAAAATTCCAACAGAACAATCATTGCCGCCGTTTTGCGGTCCTCGTTGGTAAGGGTGGCTAAAAAGGGTTCGGCCTTGGCCCCCAGTGTTACGGCGCAAGCGCTGAACATTTCTTTATGGATAGTGCTTTCTTCATCTAATTCCCAATGTGCATCTTGGTTAAATTCATACACTACGCCCGGGTCCAACAGTTTAAAAATGGATAAAATAAACGCCGAAACTTCCGCCTCACTCGTAAACCCGGCGCGGCGCAAAAGCGGCAATTCGCGCAGTAAACGGCGCAAAATTTCGCGTTGACGGGGGGCAATTTTAAAGCGTTTAATTTTTCTCATACTGTTCCTTACCGTTTGGCACCGTAACCCGGAAATTCCGGATGACCGTGTAAAACGGGGAGTTCCCCTTGGGGGAACTCCCTTAAAAGACTTATTTTTTGCTTCTGCGGGTGCGTTTGATCTTGGTAATAGTTTTGGCAGGTTTCTGCTCTTTTACAAACGCTTCCACTTCGGCTTTTGTGGCCGGTTTGGCGGCGGATTTCTTCAAATCGCTGCCGTCGTTATTTTCGCCATTGTTCCAAGCGTACACCAAGGGGGTTGTAAGCGCAATGGTGCTATATACACCGGCAATACAACCTACGAGCATAGCAAACGCAAAGGAGTTAATCACCTCGCCGCCGAAGAAATACAACACCACGAGTGCAAACAGCACCGTTAAAGTGGTGATAATCGTGCGGGAGAGCGTTTCGTTAATGGACAGGTTGATGATTTGACCAAAGTCCATTTTGGGATGCAGGCGGAAATTTTCGCGCATACGGTCAAAAATAACAATCGTGTCGTTAATAGAGAACCCGGCCACCGTTAAGAAGGCCGCTACGACCACGAGGTCAATTTCCCGTTGTGTAAGCGAAAACGCCACCGCCATTACAAACAAATCGTGGAACAAGGCTACTACGCCGGATACGCCCCACAAAATGTTGCTGAAACGGAACGCTACATAAATGATGATAAACACCAAGGACAAAAGCACAGACCACAAGGCTCTTTCCGTCATATTTTCGCCCACGGCGGGGCCGACGGAGTTGGTCTGCAATACGGAGTAGGGCACTTTTAAGGTATCAAGCGCTTTTTCAATGCGGGCCTGAACCACACCTACTTCGTCGGAGGTGCTTTTTTCGCTGATGGCGAAGGAGTGGTCGCCGAACGATTGTAGTTCGGAGTTTGCACCCGTCTGCGCGAGCGCAGCGCGGATGTCGGCCATTTCCACGGGGGCGTTGAATTTTACCTGCACCATCGTGCCACCGGTAAAATCAATACCCATATTGAATCCTTTGGTGAAGAAGCAAATCACACCGCCCAATAGCAACAGGCCAAAGAGCGTGAAATATACTTTTCTGAATTTAAGGAAATCAATGTTTGTTTTAGGAAGTAAGTGCATCATAAACTGATCTCCTTGGTGTTGGTGGTAAGCACCAGTTCATAGATAGCGCGCGTAACAAACACGGCCGTAAATAAACTGACGACCAAGCCGATAATAAGCGTAACGGCGAAGCCCTTTACCGGGCCGGTGCCAAATTGCAACAAGCAAGCACCCACGATAATGGTGGTGATGTTGGAGTCAAAAATGGCCGACCAGGCTTTGTCGTAACCCAAGTTGATAATTTCGTACACGGGTTTGCCAAGGGCCTTTTCTTCGCGCATACGTTCAATAATCAGTACGTTTGCGTCAATAGCCATAGCCAAGGACAAAATCATACCTGCAATACCGGGCAGAGTAAGCGTAGCGGAGAAATAACTCATAATCGCCACGGTAAACACGAAGTTGAGCAGGAGGGCAATATCGGAAATGACCCCCGCCGCTTTGTAGTACACCGCCATAAACAGCAAGATGACAATGAACGCATAAAGCGAAGCGGACAGACCCGATTTAATGGAGTCTTCGCCCAAGGTCGGGCCAATCGTCTTCTTTTCTATTACCTTTACCGGGGCCGGGAGCGCGCCTGCCTTTAATACGATAGACAAGGAGCGGGCTTCTTCGGGCGTAAATGTGCCGGAGATGCGGCCGTCTTTGGTAATGCGGGATTGCACCACGGGGGCAGATTGAACGGTGTTATCCAATACAATGGCTAATTGTTTGCCAATGTTGGAGCCGGTCAACTGACCGAACTTTTTGCTGCCTTCCGCATTAAACGTAAAGGAAACTTCGGGGTAGCCGTTTTCGCCCATCATTACTACGCGGGCATTTTCCAGGTCTGCCCCGGTAACGGTGGCAGTATCGGTAACCACGCTGTATCCGCCGTCTTTATTGCGCATAATTTGGTATCCTTCCGGCACCAATTTGGCAATTTCGGGCAGCACAAGGCCGTTATCGTCAAACGGCTTATCGGTGGCTTCCAGCTTTTCAATGGCTTTTTGGGCGGCCGAGGTATCGTTTTTCACAATGCGGAATTCCAACATAGCGGTTTTACCGATAAGTTCTTCCGCGCGTTGCGGGTTAGAAACACCGGGCAACTGCACCATAATCCATTTATCGCCCTGGCGGGTGATTTGGGTTTCGGCCAAGCCGTACTGGTCAATGCGGTTGCGGATAATTTCCACCGCGCGGGCCATGGCTTCGTTTAAAGGCTCTTTGGCACTCAACTTGGATACATCCAGTTCCAAAAGCAAACTGGAACCGCCTCTTAAATCAAGGCCTAAGTTCAGCATCCGTTTGGGGCGCTCGCCAAGCGTATCTAATGTTTCGCGCTCGGCCAGCGGTTTAGAGTACCACTTATAGTTGGGGTAAATTAAATACAAAGACCCCAGTAAAATGGCGATAATGAGTCCCCATTTTACGGCTAATTTATTAGACATTACTTTGCGCCTCCTTCTTTGGCTGCGGGTTGTACGTCATTTAAAAGTCCGACGACGGCGGTTTTCAGCACGGTGAGTTTTACGTTTTCCGCTACTTTTACTTCAAGCGCGTTGTCTTTAAAACCCGCCACGGTGCCGATAATCCCGCCGGGGATGATAATCTGGTCGCCTTTTTGAAGCGCGTTTACTTTGCTCATTAATTCTTGTTCACGCTTTTTCTGCGAACGGGCCGGCAGAAAAATAACGATAAACGCAAAAGCGAGCAGAATAAACCAGAAGAACATTCCACCACCCTGGGCTGTCGTTTCCATAGGTTAAATCCTCCAATTAAAGATATAAATACACATTTTTATTTTAGCATATTTCCCGTCGTTTAGGACGGCGGTTTAAAAGGTGTTGCCACTTGCGCCAAAATTGCTATACTAGGGGAGTAGAACTTTTAATTTAAAGGAGATCTTATGAAACAGGGCTTTACGTTAATTGAACTGCTGGTAGTGGTGCTCATTATCGGCATTTTGTCTGCGGTGGCGTTGCCGCAATATACTGCCGCGGTAGAAAAAGCGCGCGCTACGGAAGTGGTTACGCTGATGGCGCAGGCGGAGCGTGCTGCTGATATGTATGTGCTTGAAAAAGGCTATCCGGCTAGCGGCTTGGTGGAGTTAGTTGGTGACAATGGAAGCAAAACGGGCAAACTAAATATTGATATTGAAGCCGCTTTGAAATGCACGAAGGGCGATGATGTGTGTGTGTCCAAGGATTTTGCTTATGACGTGTATTGTGACACTAGTGCTTGCCATTGGAGCGCAGACCGCAATAATGAAAGTTATGTGTTGAGTGCAGATAGAAGCCGTGGCGGCAAATGGGAACGCTCTTGCTATTATAATGACAAAGAGGGCAAGCCTGTTTGTATGGGGTTGAAAGGCCAAGGTTGGAGTATTGACGGTAATGAATAAGAAATAATTGCCTATTTATAGAGTAAGCAGCCCCCGGCGGAAATCTTTGCCGGGGGCTGTTGATTTTTCAAGGGTGTCCTCCCGTTAGTGTGCGTGCCGTGGCCGTTGTTTGGTGGTGTTGTTGTCTTCTGCTGTTGGACTGAACGGTGAACGACCCAATCGGTAGGTCCTGAAACAAGTTCAGGACGACGTCCTTGTTTTATTGTGCCGTTTTCGCCGTCATCCCGGGCGGGAACCCGGAATGACAAATTAGAAGGGGCTGTTACTTCACCCAAAAGGTCGTCATCAGGTTAATTAATTCCTTATCTTTTTTATCCGGCGAGTTCAGCGGAAAAACAAGTTTTTCTTTTTCGGTGGTTACAACCGCATAATCTTCTTTGATGTCAAAAATACTGCGTTTGACTTTGGTGTCAAACAAACTGTGCCCGAAAAATCCGCTTGGCGGCTCTACCTGTAATAAGTCCAGCACCGTGGGTGCAATATCCAGTTGGGAAATTAATTTGTTGTTTGCCAAGGGGGCTTTAATCGGCGTTTTGGTAATAATGATAAACGGCAGATTATCAAATTCGGCTTGATACGGTTTAAACAGTTTGTTTGTAGGCGTATTGGAGTAGGACGGGTGGTCCGCCGTTACTAAAACAAGGGTGTTTTCGTCAAACAGCCCCCGCTTGTTTAAATCTGCCAAAAAGTGCTCTACGTCCTGCCCGAACCGGGCAAAGGCGCGCGGCAAGGTGGGAATATTATAAAATTCCGCATCAATTTTCTCATATTCCTGCCCCAAATAATCCAGCCGTCCCAGCGGAACGTGTGAATCTACGGTAAGGAGCGTCATAAAAAGAGGTTCTTTTTGGTGGTTTTGCAAATATTCGCCTGCATACTTAAAAAGTTGGCGGTCCGTTAAGCCCCACCAGTCAATGTATTCCTTGTATTCGGGGCGCGTTTCAAAATAAGAGGCACCGATTACTTCGTCAAAGCCGGCTTGTTTGAACAAAATGTTTTCGTCCATATATGTTTCGTTGGCGCCGCGCAAAAAGGCCGTATGAAACCCCTGTTTTTTAAGTTCTTTTACAAAGGAAACGGGATAGCCGTTTTCGTATGACAGTTGCGCATACGGATGCGAGGTAAAAATGACCGTAAGGCCATAGAGCGTGGATAGCGTAACGTGCTGCAACGAGGCCGACGGATAGACGGTCATCAGCCGGTCCAAAGGCGCGCTTGCCTGAGGGGGAATGTTGGCATTGACACGGTGCAAATATTTATTGGAAAGCGACTCTGATGCAATCAAAACAACCCGCGTATATTTTTTCCCTACACGCGTATTTTTCGCCGAAAAAACATTATATTGTTGGGCAAGTTGCGCTACCGGGGCAGGCAAATCTTTCTCCAAACGTGCGTCCGGGCGGTTGGCAAGTACGGCATTAACCGTATAAACAACCGATGGCGGAACCAGATACGCGGTATAGAAATTATCGGGTTGCGGGAGTAATTTAAGCGGATTTGCGGCATATAGCAGCACAAGGCCCGACAGACACACAGTTAAGCGGGTAAAGGCCGTTTTGCGCGCGGCGGGATGAAAATACCTTTTGGCGGCAAAAATACAAAAAGAAGCCAATACGGCAAAGTAGGAGATGACGCGCCAATCTTTTAAAAAATCATAATCGCCGCCCTCCATTGTATTAAGGTATTTGGCTCCAAACCGTTCTTTAAAATACCACAGCAAAATAAGGTCTGCGGTCATTGTTAAATAATATAAGAACGCTACACTCGCCAATACCCACTTGTTTTTTACGCCCAACAGGTGCAAAAGGGACAACAGCGCGCCTAAAAATAAAAATTCACACACCAGTTTAATGCTTTCCAATGCCAGTAAATTAGCCGTTGTCATACGGCCCAGTTGGTTTAAACCAAACGCACCTAACAGAAGCGCGGGTATTGATAAGCAAAGCAGCAGTTTCCAGTCATTTTTAAAGGGGGATAAAAGGTATTTTTTTATTACGTCCATATTCGTTCGGGTTCCTCGCAATTTGATATAATTATTATATCTTAATTGAGGACCTT
Organism: Candidatus Avelusimicrobium fimicolum; assembly: GCF_021632165.1. Lineage (NCBI taxonomy): Bacteria > Pseudomonadati > Elusimicrobiota > Elusimicrobia > Elusimicrobiales > Elusimicrobiaceae > Candidatus Avelusimicrobium > Candidatus Avelusimicrobium fimicolum. The sequence continues at coordinate 128,567 of NZ_JAJWTS010000002.1, read as the reverse complement.
TGGCTTCTGGCCCGGTCGTTGTGGCCGGCAGAACCATAGCGCAAACCAGTATGGAAAATAACGACTTACAAATTAAGCGCCACTCCTGCGCGCACGTAATGGCGCAAGCGGTGCAGCAGTTGTTCCCCGGTACAAAATTAGGTATCGGCCCGGCTATTGAAAACGGCTTTTATTACGATTTTGATTGCCCCCACCAGTTCGTGCCCGAAGATTTAAAGGCTATTGAAACCAAGATGAAGGAAATCATCAAGGCCCGCCAGCCCTTTGAACGCAAGGAAATGAGCAAGGCGGAAGCCAAAGCCTTTTTTGAAAAACGCGGCGAAACATACAAGTTGGAACTTTTGGAAGAACTTCCGGACGGAGAAATTACCGTCTATGTAAACGGCGACTATGCCGACCTGTGCCGCGGCCCGCACGTGGAACACACGGGTAAAATTAACAGTTTTAAACTTACTACTATTGCCGGTGCATATTGGCGCGGGGACGAAAAACGCCCTATGCTCCAACGCATCTACGGTTTGTGCTTTAACACGAAGGACGAACTGAATGCTTATGTAAAGCAGCAGGAAGAAGCCGCCAAGCGCGACCACCGCAAACTGGGACCGGAACTGGACTTGTTCAGCATTAACGACCACGTTGGCCCGGGATTGATTTTGATGCACCCCAAAGGCGGTATGCTGCGCAAAATTTTGGAAGACTGGATTAAGGAACAGAACTTGAAACGCGGTTACGACTTGGTAGTTAGCCCGCATATTGCGCGCCTGCATTTGTTTGAAATCAGCGGGCACGCCGGATTCTATTCCGACAGTATGTTCCACCCGATGGAAGTGGACGGCGAAAAATATCAAATTAAACCGATGAACTGCCCGTTCCACGTAGAAATCTATAATACCCATTTGAGAAGTTACCGCGACTTGCCGTTGCGCTTTTCCGAATTGGGAACGGTGTACCGCTACGAACGTTCCGGTGCCTTGCACGGCTTGTTGCGTGTGCGCGGGTTTACGCAGGACGATGCTCATATCTTCTGCACGCCCGAACAGGTGGAAGACGAAGTAAAACAATGTTTTGAATTTGCTATGCACATCTTCAAAACTTTTGGCTTTGAAAAATACGCTGTGGAACTTTCCACCCGCGACCCCGAACACCCAGAACATTTCACGGGTGATGTGGCCGATTGGGAGCGTGCCGAAAATGCTTTGAAGCACGTTTTGGAAACGAATAATATCCCTTATACCACCCACGCGGGTGAAGCCGCCTTCTACGGTCCCAAAATTGATATTAAGGTTATGGACGCCATTGGCCGCTTGTGGCAGTTGTCCACGATTCAGTTTGACTTCAATCTGCCCCAACGCTTTAATTTGGAATATGTGGCCCCGGAAGGCCGCAAACGCCCGATTATGGTTCACCGCGCAATGTTCGGCTCTATTGAACGCTTTACCGGTGTGATTATTGAGCATTATGCCGGGTGGTTCCCGCTCTGGCTGGCCCCGGTGCAGATTAAACTCTTAACGCTGACCGACGACCAAATTCCGTTCGCCAAAGAAGTTGCCGCCAAAATGCGCGAAGCAGGCCTGCGCCCCGAACTGGATATTAGACCCGAAAAACTGGGCCTGAAAATCCGCGAAGCGCATATGCAGCGTATCCCGTACACCGCCATTATCGGTGCGAAGGAAGCGGCGGAGGGTAAGTTGACTGTCCGCTTGAAGGGCGGCGAAAATACGCAGCCCTTGCCGGTGGACGAAGTAATCGCCAAAATGCAAGAGGAAGTAAAATCGTACAGTTTGACGAACTTACTGAAATAACCTTGTATTTGTCAACCAATGCAAAAGCCCCGGGTTTTATTGCCCGGGGTTTTCATTTGAAGGGAGGTTGTCTTTGCGTCGTATTTTTGATACAGTAACATAGATATCAGAGGGGAACTTAAAATGAACGGTGCAATATTTAGTGTGGTAATTCCGTGTTTGAATGAAGCCCCTTCTTTGCAGGTGTGTTTAATTGAAATCCGCCAAGCGGCTGATGCACTAAATCTGCCTTACGAAATTGTAGTGGCAGACAATAATTCTACTGACGATAGCGCCCGTATTGCACGCGAATATGGCGCGCGTGTGGTGTCCGTAGCTAGGCGCGGTTATGGTTCTGCGCTTCATGCGGGTATTTTGGCGGCACGCGGGCAGGTTGTTGTATTTGCTGATGCCGACGGCTCTTATCCGTTTTACGAGTTGGCCCGTTTTCTTACTCCGGTCCTTAATAACCAGGCCGATATGGTGCTGGGAAACCGTTTAAATAATACTTTGCAAAAAGATGCGATGCCGTGGCTTAACCGTTGGTTCGGTACGCCCTTTTTGTCCTTTGTTCTGCGGACATTATATACCATTCCCGTGTATGATTGTAACGGCGGTATGCGGGCCGTAAAGCGCAGTTTGTATGAAGACTTACACCTAAAACAGCCGGGGATGGAATTCGCCAGCGAAATGCTTTTGCGTGCGGGGAAAAAGAACTGGCGCTATGTAGAGATTCCTATTTCTCTACGTCCTGCGCATCCTTCGCACAAGCCCCATTTGCGGCCGTTTAGGGACGGTTTCCGTCATTTATTTACTTTGCTTAAATATAGGCTTTTTGATGAAAATTAAATTGTTTGTCTGTGCGTTATTCCTGCCGCTTCTGTTGATGGCGGCAGGTGGCTTGTTTAGTGTGTATGTGGGGCAAGATGTAAATTGGGATTTGCTTAATTATCATTTGTATAATCCCTTTGCCTTTTTACACGGAAAAATCGGACAGGACTTTATGGGCGCAGGCGTCCACTCCTGTTTGAACCCGCTTCCGGATATTTATTTTTATTTCCTTTTTAAATTCTTTTTTAATTATCCGCGCCTGATAGCCTTTTTTATGGGAGTGCCCTATGGCCTTTTGGTGTGGACGGTATATCTTTTAAGCAAGGAAATTTTTGCCAAAACAACCTATCCGCGTGCCTTGTCTGTGGCTGCGGCCGCTATCGGTGTAACGGCGGTGGGTGTAGTATCCCAAATAGGAATAACGACAAACGAAATTCCGCTGGCTATTTTAAATATATGGGCCTTATGGTTAGTGGTACGTTTTATACGAGGCAAATCTTCCGTTCGCGGCATATATGCGGCGGCCTTTCTGTCCGGGTTGGCTGCGGGGTTAAAACTGACAGCCGTTCCATATTGTTTGGCCCTTTTTGCCGCTTTACTTATGTGCCGCAAACAATTCGTTCGTCCCATTAAAACCATATTTTTATTTGCACTCTTTGGCACGGCGGGTTTTTTATTGGCGGACGGATATTTTTTGTGGAAATGGTACTCCCTGTATGGAAATCCTGTTTTCCCGTATTACAACCAAATTTTTCACTCGCCGTATTTTGACCCTATTTTTGTAACGGAAACGCGCTTTTTTCCCAAGACACTTTTACAATGGATATTTTATCCTTTTTATTGGGCTTTTTCGCCAAACGCGCTGGTAAGCGAAATTCCCCTTCAAGATATGCGCTTCTCTGTGCTTTTGGTAGGCTTGTTTATTTGGACTGTCCTGGCTGTGTGCCGCCGGTTAAAAACGCTTGGAGAGCGGCCTCTTTTGGCTGTTGCTGTTTACTTTGTGGTAGGGTATATTTTATGGCTCATCCAATTTTCCATTTTGCGTTATGCGGCGGTGTTGGAAGTATTGAGCGGTATTTTGTTGGTCGGTGTGATTTACCGTTTTGTTCAAACCCGTTGGTGTCTGTATGGGTCTTGGCTTCTTTTTTCTTTGTTGGTGTTTTGGTACGAAGCACCCGATTGGCGGCACGAGGATTATTTTGACCAAGCCGTAGTGTTTGACAAAAAACCGCAGGTAGAGGACAACTCTTTAGTCTTTTTTATGCACTTGCCGTCAGCGTATTTGGCCCCGCTGTTAAACCCCAAGGCTACCTATATGGGCGGCTTTTTATACCACCCCGAAGATTACCCGCCCCACGAACAGCAGCGTGCCGAAAAACGCAATAATATACAGCCCCAGTATTTGCGATATCACTTTGAAGAAGCCCAACGCCAAAAAATTGCCGCGCACGAGGGACCTATTTATTTGATATCTATTGATTGGCCGGAACTCGTCAACGATAATGCCCTCAAACGCTTTGGGCTGAAAGGGCAGTTGGAAAATTGCACGCCTTTTATGACAAACTGGACAATTTACTCTCCCCGGTTGGCTATCTGCCGCGTGGAAAAGCGGACAGAGTAGTTTTTGTGTATAATACAAGTATGAAAAAATATCTCTTTTTATGCCTGGTGTTTTCCTTTACGGCTACCGCGTGGGGAAACCCGGTACCGACGGTGGACGATTTGTCTTTGCGCGAGCAAGTGGGCCAAACCATTATGCCCCGCGTGCTGATAGGCGAACAAAAGGCCTTTAAACAGGCTGTGCTAAATGGCGAAGTTACAGGTTTTTTTATTAAAGCCAAAGAAGGCGCCGTTACGCAACCAAAAATTACCGCTAAAAATCAGGCGCGTTTTATTGCCCGCCAACGGAAACGGTTGGAAAAAACTATCCGCGACTTAAACAAATGGGCATCTAAAAGCCCGCATAAAATTCCCCTTTTATTAGCCGTAGATTACGAGGGAGGAACGGTTACTTCGCCGATGTTTATGGGGCTAAAACAAATGCCGTCCAATATGCTTTTGGCGGCTTCCGGTGATGAAAAAGTAGTGGCGGATATGTACACCGCACAGGCTAAAGAAATTTTGTTATCCGGGGCCAATACGGCATTAGGCCCGGTTACGGACGTTAATTCAAACCCGCTTAATCCAATTATCCAAACACGCTCGTTTGGGGATAATTCCGCAGATGTCGGGCGTTTTTCCAGGGCGGCTTCTCGCGCACTTGAAAATAACGGTGTGCCGTCTTTTATCAAGCATTTTCCGGGGCACGGGGATACGTCGTCCGATTCCCATTACGAGCAGCCCGTAACGGCTCTGCCCGCGGAAGAACTGTGGCAAGCACATATTTCCGCCTTTCAGCCTGCTATCACGGCAGGCGGCACAGGGGTATTAAGTGCGCACGTCGTCTATCCGGCCTTGGATGACGAAAACACCGCTTCCTTTTCTTCCAAGATTTTAAAGGGCTTTTTGCGCGAAAAAATGGGTTTTAAAGGCATTATTGCCACGGACGGGCTGGATATGGGCGCGGTAAAGGGCGTAGGCGTGGAGGAAATTGTCCGCCGGGCATATGGGGCGGGGAATAATTTGCTGTTGTTAAGCGGAGACATCCGCGATGTAAAAACCGCCCGCACTTATCCGGGCCGCGCCGCAGATTATGTGGAATATACGCAACTGGCGGCAGAGCCTGCGGTGTCCGCCGGATTTGTGCGCGAATCGGCGGAGAAAATTTTGAAATTAAAGGAACGCTTGGGGCTGTTTGAAAGCCGTGCTTTTGCAACGGAAACAGGCTTTGACGAGGCCGCCAAACAGGCGGCCGAAGCCGGAGTAACCTTAGTGCGCGATACGCAAAATTTGCTTCCGCTTAAAGACAAAAAAGTTTGCGCGGTGCTGTTTGCAGACGGTATTTTTAGTTTGCAGTTGCGTGCGTTTACGGATACGCTTTCCACTCATTTGCCGCAAGTAAATGCGGTATATTCCCCGCGCACACCGGGAAAGGCTGACGAACAAGCGGCCCGTGCGTGTATGGCGGGGGCTGATGTTACGGTGTTGGGGACCAGCCGGACGAGCGTAATGGACCAAAAGCAGTATGCCTTGGTGCAGGACCTCTTGAAGCAGGCTGAACAAAATAATCAGCCGGCGGTGCTTGTTTCTCTCTTAAACCCGTACGAAATTGCTCTCTATCCGCAGGTCAAAACAGTTTTAGCCTTGTATGGCCCTACGGCAGATACTGCAAGAATTGCGGCTGAAATTTTACTTGGGTTGCGCCCGGCCAAAGGCCATTTGCCCATTAAGTTAAAATAACGGAAATCTTTTGATAACCCCGGGGCGTTCCGTTCCGGGGTTTATGTTGTTATAAGAATGTGCGGAAAACCGGAACCGCACCGGGGCTTATCACATACTAGCGGTTCATCCGGGTTTGCCTCCCGCAGGGCGTTTTTAAACTGCTACAATATAAGTATGAATTTAATTGCTTATCCTAATGACGGGCTGCGCCAGTTGGTGGACGGATACCGCCGGTTTTTCAACGGAGACCCGGTCCGCCGCGGATTCTGCGCTATTCACGCCGAGCAAATTGCCAATACGCAGGCGCCGCACTCAATGGTGGTCAGTTGTTTTGACAGCCGGGTCTGCCCCGAAGCCATTTTTAATACAAACGACGGGCATATTTGCGTGCACCGCAATATGCTTAACCAAATAGACCAAGAGGACTTTTCTATGATGGCCTCTTTGCGTTTTGCGGTGGAAAATTTAAAGGTACAAAATATTGTTATTTTGGGGCATAGCGATTGTAATGCGGTTGCCAAACTCCAACATTTGGAGGAGTTGACGCCCGAAATCCGCGCGTGGCTGGACCGTACGCATACTTCTTACCGCGGGGCCACCTTGGAAGAAGCCATTAAAAATAACGTATTGGACCAGTTGGACCATTTAAAACAAATCCCGTGTGTGGCGCAAGCCGTGCAAGCACGGGGACTTCATTTGGAAGGGATGTATTTTCATATTCACACCGGGCGTATGGAACGCTACAATGCGGTAAGTGCCCAATGGGAATTTATTTCTACGGAGGAAAAGTAAATGCCTGCCGATTTAAAAAATATGTATGAGGGAATTTTGGCGGCTACGGGCGGGGCGGATAATATTGCTACGCTGGGCTGCTGTATGACGCGCTTGCGCTTTACGGTAAAGGATGAAGCCCTGGTTCATCCCAACGCTTTGCGCAAGGTGCCGGATGTGGCGGGATATTTTTATTCGGGGGTACAACACCAGTTGATTGTGGGACCTTCTACGGCGGGAAAATTGGCGGCTTATTTTCAGGAACGCCACCACTTTGCGCCGCTTTCCAATACCATTTATCAAGCCCCGGCCCAACAAGAGGCCGCTCCTGCGGTGGGGGAAGTGCGGGAAAATAAAACCGCTGTACGCAAACGCTATTCCAGTTGGTTAAGTAAGGCCTGCTCGGTGGTGGGGAATATTTTTCTGCCGTTGATTCCGGCCTATATCGGCTGCGGTTTGCTATTGGGAATTAGCAATATTTTGGCTAAAACGCTGCTGGCAGACAGCCCCAATGCGGCGGGTTTGCTGGCGGTGTTCGGGCAGGGAATTTTCTTCTATTTAAATGCGGTGGTGGGATATAACGCCAATAAAGAATTTGGCGGGACTCCTGCTTTGGGCGTGGCTTTTGCGGGAATTTTAAATATGCCGGCGCTCGCTAAAATTACGCTTTTTGGCACACCGTTAATGCCGGGAAAAGGCGGCGTGATTGCCGTGCTTCTGGTGTGTTTGGCGGGAAGTTGGTTTGAAAAGCGCTTGCGTTCTTTTATTACCGGCACTTGGGAAATGTTTATCACGCCGACGCTTACTATTTTGGTGGTGGGCTTTTTCTCCTTGGTGCTGATTCAGCCGGTGGCGGGGGAACTTTCGGACCTGTTGGCTTGGTGTACGCAGAAAGCCTTGTCCCGCGGCGGTTGGCTGACGGGTGCGCTTTTGGGCGGTACCTTTTTGCCGCTTGTCATGATGGGGGTGCACCAAAGTTTGGTGCCGATTCACCAGCAACTGGTGGATATGTTGGGGATGAACCCGCTGTTCCCTATTTTGTGTATGGCCGGAGCCGGACAGGTAGGGGCTGCGGTGGCGGTTTTCTTTAAGACCCAAAATACGCGCTTGAAAACGATTGTAAAAACGGCCTTGCCGGTTGGTTTGCTGGGTATCGGGGAGCCGCTTATTTACGGTGTAACTTTACCGCTTTTTAAACCTTTTATCGGCGCGTGTTTAGGTGCGGCCGTGGGCGGTGCGGTGGTGGCGGCCTTTCACGTTACTTCGGCTATTCCGTTTGGGGTGTCCGGGCTGGTTTTGTTTCTGGCTTTATCCAATTTGCATAGTGCAATATTTTACGGATTAGGCTTTTTGACGGCACTGGCGGCCGGGTTTGCCATTACTTGGAAACTGGGCTTTGATGACCCGCCCAACGAGTAAATTTTACGCACAAAGCCCCCACTAGTTGGGGGCTTTTTTGTGGGTTATTCGCCGGAATAAGAGGCAAAAGAGCCAAAGTAAATATCTGCCCGCAGATTTTGCTCGTGGCAATATTGGGTAATTTCTTTGGCGAGTTTCGTCCAATAAGACGTATCTTGCTTTATATAAATATCTCCCATCAGCGGTAAAGCGTCGGGGTAGTGTCCCTCTACGAAATCTAAGACCTTGCTCTGAAATGCCGGGCGCATATTTAAACTGTCAAACCCATAACGGTTTGTATAAGGTTTTGTAAGATTTATAATTTTCTTCCAGTCCGTAATGCCGGGAAATAACGGCGCCACCATTACGGCGGTGGAAATGCCGGCCTCGTGCAATATTTTTAAGGCATTTATTTTGTCCTGTACGGACGAGGCTCTTGGTTCGGCGGCTTGCCGGAAGGAGTCGTCTGCCGAAGAAAAGGAAAATGCTACTTCACATTGGTACATTTGCTTAAATAAATCAATGTCCCGCACCGCCAGGGCCGATTTGGTAAGGATATGCACCTTGGCTTGGCAATAGACGAGTTGCTTTAACAATTTGCGGGTAAGTCCGTATTCTTTTTCATAGGCATTATACGGGTCCGTTACCGAACTTAACATTACGTTGGTGCGAAAGAGTTTTGCAGGCTTTAAGGGCGTCTCACATTGTTTGACGTCCAGAAATTCACCCCACTCCTCGCTGTGCCCGCTAAATTTGCGCATATATTCCGCATAACAATAAATACATTTGTGCGGGCAACCGACGTATGGGTTTATAACATAATCAAAGCCGGCGATTTTAGATTTAGAAAGGAGCGTTTTAACGGGTGTCGTATCAAGGCGTATCATAGCGTGTTCTCCCTGGCGAAATATTTTTATATAGTGTACAATATCTACAAGGAGAACGAAATGCTACCGGCTACTTTGCATACTTGGTGGAATAAGATAAAGCATTTTTTTGACTTTGCCGCGCGCCGCCGTGCCTTGTACGAACAATGGGACAGGCTTGCTTCCAACGGCGACGAAGAAGCCCGCTACCGCCTGTTGATGCTCTACCAGGAGGAAGGACGCGAATATTATCCCTTGGCCTTTAAATGGACGGTGGTAATGGCTAACAAAGGCGAGGACTGCGGGGTAATGTTACAAGCGGCAGAAATGTACCAGGCCGGCGATGGTGTGCCCAAGGACGATTCTAAGGCGCTTTTGTGGTTTGAGCGCGCACTCTCTATGCACATTGTGCAGGGCAAAAATTCTCCGCTGTCTGTGGATGCGTCCAACTATATCCAAGAACGTATCCAAACGCTGCGCCGCAATCTGGAACACTAAGGTTTGCCCAACTCCCTGTTTTTTATTTATGATATACATATGCAGTACAAAAGGCTTTTGATACCCTTTTTAATGACGGCAGGGCTTTTGATTGTGCCTGCCGGGCCGCTGTGTGCCTTTTTTCCGTTTTCGTTTGGCAAAGAGGAAATCAAAACCGATTATTCTCAAACGGTGTGGGACCGTATGATGTTGGAGCAATCGGCGGCGGATATGCGGCGCGGTATGGACGAAATGAGCCGGGCGCGCTATAAGGAGGCCACAGACAGTTTTGCGCGCGCGGTCATCAAAAATGCCAAATCGCCTTTGCCGTATTTACTATTGGGGGCTTCTCTTTATTGGAGCGGAAAGGTGGAGGATGCTGTCAGCGAATATAAGGAAGCACAGCGGTTAGACCCTAAAAACCCGCTGTCTTACCAGTTGCTTGGCATTGCCGCCGGGTGGAAAGGGGATGTAAAACAAGCGCAGGAATATTTTTTGCAGGCCAATTCGCTAGATGAAAATAAAGCCGATACGCATATGAATTTAGGCTCCACCTATGCGGTGGAACGAAACTGGGAAAAGGCCTTGGAACATTTCCGCCGGGCGGTGGAACTGGCCCCGCAAGAACCTCTGTACCATTACCAGTTGGGTACGCTTTACGAAAGTATGGGCCGGGACGAACAGGCCGAAGAATCTTTTAAAAAAGCCTTGCGCTTATTTCCATTATATGAGGACGCGCAGTTAAGTTTAGGGGCCTTAGAAGAAAAATTAAACCGTCCGCAAGAAGCCTTAAAATATTACAAAAAGGCAGTGCATACAAAACCCGGTGATTATGTGGCGCGGTTGCGCTATGCGTTTTTATTGGATAAGCAAGGGAATAAAAAAAAGGCGCGCGAGGTGCTGGCAGAGGCTTTTTCCATTACCCGCTTTAAATCGGAGGGGCTTGCGCTAAATGCGGTGTACCGTGCAAGTGGCCGCTCGGCAGAGGACTTTAAAGAGCGGATTGAAGATTTTAAAAAGGGACTTGAAAAGGTTTCTGCTTCCAAGGCGGTAAACATAGAGGTCTCTTTGGAGTATAACCCTGTTTCTTCCGCCCACAAAAATACAACCCGCCGCGGGCAAACTTTTGAACAGGCTTATCAAACTCTGCGCCCGGAAAATGCCGCGCAGGACGGCCTTGCGCCCCGCGCTTTTAAGCGTATGTTTACACTGCCGGAAACTACCGCGGAGGAACGCCAGCAGCAAATAGATAATTTAATTTCAGGGTTGGAACAGGCTGTTTTAGCGGGGAGCGGAAAGTATAATGTTAATTTGTCTATGCAAGGAAGGACGGTGGATTTTGCTTCGCCCTCGGCATTGACGCAAAATAATTTAACCGCCCCCAAGGCTGTGTATGACCCGCGCATCGTGGGCAACGATATGGGCTTGTGGGTGATGGGGCGGACTTGGATTTTTTTTGTAGAGGACGCGGTGGCGGAATTGCAGGACTCCTTGTCCGTGTGTGCGCCGGATAACCTATGCGAACTGCTAATGGGTGTGGCCGCCTTGGCGCGCGGAAACAGCGGCGAGGCCGCGCAAGCCTTTTTGGCGGCGCAAAACAAAAACCCGCAAGATGTGCTTTCGTGGCTGGGGTTAGGTACGGCTGCCGTGGTGGCCGGGCAGGATGATGAAGCCCGCACCCATTACGAACGTGCCTTGCGTTTGGAGCCTAAGAATAAAATAGCCGTACGGAATTTAAAGGTATTGGCGGAGTGATATGCAAAAATACGGACAACATTTTTTAATTAACGAGAACGTAATCAACCAAATTATAGATGCGGCCCTCCTGTTAAAAAGCGAAAACCTGGTGGAAATCGGCCCGGGCAAAGGGGCGCTTACCGCACGCTTAATTGACCGGGGAAGCAGAAATTTTACCGTAGTGGAAATTGATCCTGAAATGGAAAAATATTTGCGGAAAAATTTACCAGAATCTGCGGGCGTAAAAATTTTGAGACAGAATTTTTTACAGGCAGATTTAGAAAAACTGGCTCCGCGCCCTACGCTGTTTGTTAGCAATTTGCCCTATATTGATGCGGCAGATATTTTGGATAAAGTGCTCTCTTGCCCGCATTTCCAGACGGCGGTATTTATGTTCCAAAAAGAGCAGGCACAGCGTATCCGTGCCCGTGCGGGCGAACAGGGCTATGGCCCCTTGTCTGTTTTCAGCCAGTTGCGTGCGCAGATTAGTCCTATTTGCAAGGCGGGCCGCGGCTGCTTTAATCCGCCGCCCAAGGTGGAAAGTATGGTGCTCGCGTTTATGCGCTTGAACAATAGCCCGGTGCCAAGTGAAAAATGGACGTCTTTTAACAAATTAGTTACCGCCGCTTTTTTGCACAAGCGCAAAACCTTGTTTAATTCCTGGTCGTTGGCGGGGTATGATAAACAAAAGATAACAACGGTGTTAGCCGACTGCAAGGTAAAACCCACGGCACGGCCCGAGGAAATTTCGCCCGGTAAATATGTGGAGTTGTGGCAAAAACTTTGCTGCTTGTAAAAAATATCCCGCCGTCAGCGGGATATTTTTTCGTCTGCCAATCGGTATTCTAAAATTTTTTCACGGGGGGAAAACGGGCGGATATAATTTAAGCCTAGTCGGGTAATGGCTGTTTGAACGAGCGTATATTCTTCTGTTTGTATGGGCGCGTAAAAGCGGCCTGCCCGCAACAAGGCTTCCAACGGCGCAAGGCCAATAAGTTCACTCCCCGTTACGGATAATCCCAGTTTTCCGGCTTCTTGTCTGCACGCTTCAAAGACCTCAGCCATACCTGTTTTGTAAAAGTCGGTTAAGTTAAAGGATACCTGTGCCGCTTGGTAACCGGGCATCAGCCAGCCGATGGCTTTTACGGCTTTCAGCCCGCCGTTTTTCTCGCGCAGAAGCGAGGCGATTTGTTTGGCGGGGGCTATATCGGAAGTATTTAAAGAAATATTGTACGCAAGCAAAAAATTGCGCGCGCCAATGACACTTGCTCCTGTTTTAGCGACACTTTCCGTGTAAGTTTGCGGACCTAAATCGGGGGGAAGTTCTTGCAGTTTTTTAGGCAGACTTTCATATTCTCCCCGGCGTAAAAAAGCCAGATTTTGGCGTTCGGGCGTGGGAGCATTTTCCTCATAAAAGTAAACGGGAATATTTAATTTTGCCACCTGCTGCCCAAGTTGGCGGGCTTCGGCGGCGGCTTCGGCCAGGGTCATATCGGCAATCGGCACAAACGGGCATACGTCCACCGCCCCCAAACGCGGGTGCGCCCCGTGGTGTGTGCGCATATCCAACAGTTCGCGAGTGGCTTTAAAAAGTTCCAGCGCACTTTTTCGCACCTCTTGCGCTTCGCCCGCTAACGTCAGTACGGTGCGGTTTGCGTCCGCGTTGGAATCTACGTTTAGCACCTTGGCTCGCGAAACATCAGCCACTCTCCGGACGATAGCATTTATCACGTCCGTGCGGCGACCTTCGGAAAAGTTTGGAACGGCCTCCATTAATTTCATAAAATAATTATACCCCTTTTAGTGCGCGGAAAAAATATTTAAGAATATTTGCACCATTTTTCCTAATTTATAGTATAATAATTGTAGGTACTTATTAAGTTTAAGTACCCGTAAATTATAAAAGGAAGTAACAAGTAAAATGCCTAAAGGAAAAGTTAAATGGTTTAACGACCAGAAAGGTTACGGCTTCGTAACCCCCGAAGATGGTTCTAAAGATCTCTTTGTACACTATCAGGAAATTCAGGGCGACGGTTTCAAAACCTTGGCCGAAGGTCAAGAAGTTGAATTCGAAGTCGTGGAATCCGAAAAAGGCCCGAAAGCCGTTAAAGTCGTCAAACTGTAATTTTTTGAAAGACTTTATAAACCCCGCGGCCGTAAGGTTGCGGGGTTTTTTGTGCCCTTACGGCAGTATTTTGGAGTGTGTTGTAAAATGAAAAAGATGTATAAACAAGCCTCGCTGGGCGAGTTGTGGTATTTATCATACCCGCTTATTGTAACGATGGCCGCGCAGGTAATTATGCAGTTTGCGGACAGGATGTTTTTATCCTGGCACTCGCACGAGGCTTTGGCCGCCTGTGTGCCCGCCGGCGTATTGGCGATGACGTTTGCCTCTATGTTTATGGGGCTAGCCAGTTATACGAGCGTTTTTATTTCGCAATATTATGCCAAAAAGAAATATGCTTCTGTTACGATATCCTTGTGGCAGGGCATTTTGCTGGCGGTGCTGTCCTCTGTGTTGCTGGCGGCTCTTACCCCGCTGGGTATAGGCCTGATTAATTCCTTCGGGCACGATATGTCTGTGCGCGGGTTGGAAATAAAATATTTTAGTTTATTAAACTTGTTTAGCGGCCTGACGGTGATTAACAGCGCGCTGGCCAGTTTTTTTAGCGGGCGCGGGCAAACCAAAGTGCCGATGTGGGCCTCTCTGGCCGGTAACGTCGTAAATATTGTGCTGGATTATATTATGATTTTCGGCAAGTTGGGGTTCCCCGAAATGGGCATTGTCGGTGCGGCGTGGGCGACGATTATCGGCTGCGGTGCTATGACGATTATTTATGCCACGCTTATTTGTGCGGGGCGCGTGCGGCGCGAGTTTAAAATCCGCCGTCTGGCCGGGTTTTATAAGCCTGTTTTTGCGCGGTTGGTACGCTTTGGCCTGCCCAACGGCTTTGGCTTTTTGATGGACATTTTGTCCTTTACGCTCTTTACGTTTATGGTGGGGAGTATTGACGTTCTGTCGCTAGAAGCGAGCAATATTGTAATGTCTATGCAGCCCGTAGTGTTTATGGTAATTTTGGGGCTGGGGATGGGTATCCAAATTTTGGCGAGCAAATACCAGGGATTAAAACGCCCGGATTTGACGTTGAAAGTGCTTAAAAACGCGTGCAAATTGGGATATCTGTATGCAGGCACGGTGGGGGTAGTGTTCTTCTTTTTTGCTCCGGTTTTTGTCGGGTTATTTGTCCCGGCGGGTTCACCCAATGCGGCGGAGATTACCGCCAAAACTTATCCGCTGATGAAACTGATGAGTTGCTTTGTGCTTTTTGATGCCACTTATCTTATTTTTGGCGAAACTTTGCGCGGCGCGGGCGATACCAAGTTTTATATGTTGGTAATGCTCTTTTGCGCGTGGGGGCTGCTTATCCCCGGGACGTGGCTGATTGTGTATAAGTGGCAGTTGTCTGTCTTCTGGGTATGGAGTTGGCTGACATTTTATGCCGCGCTGACGGCTGTACTGATGGTGTGGCGCGTGTGGCAAGGCAAATGGAAAACCATTAGCGTAACCGGAAATTAGAAGGAAACTCTTTTTGCGGAAAAACTAAAAATTGCCGTCCTTGCTCTGTTGTAAAAGGCGCAGGGACGGCAATTTTTATAAGTAAAATAGTTATGTTGGCGGGTTGTAGTGCTTATGGGAAACCGGAACAATCATTAGTTTCAAAAAGGGCGATTGTTTTTAGTTTACTCCGGCAGTGCGAGTAAATGCTTAATAATATCCTCGTGAATACGAAAAAGAGCTTCGTCCTTGGAGGCCAAATTGTTGGCCATTAATGCAAAAGCGATTATACGGCCGTCCTTATCGTGCGTATAACCCGCCAAGGCTTTTACTCCGTCAATCGTGCCTCCTTTTACACGCACTTCCTGCACCTTCTTTTTCGGTTTTAAAAAACGGCGCAAAAGAAGTAAATCTCCGCGGTCGTCCGGCGTTGCTAATGAATTATAATAATAGGGGAAATTGGGGCTTTTTGCCATAAATAAAAGCGTGTTTACCAGCGTCCTCGGCGTGAGCATATTATCGCGCGACAGGCCGCTCCCGTCATACAAAACCGCCGTTTTTTCGTCCGCTAAATGATTCTTTTTGAGGAACGCATACAGTTCGTTTAATCCGTTTTGCACGCTGCCTTTTTTCCCGGCGTGTAAGGCTAAATTTCGCAAAAGCATTTCGGCATACAGGTTAAAACTCCGCTTGTTTACAATAATCACAATGTCTTTCAATTCGGGTGATTCGTAGGTGTCCAGCAATTGCATTTGGGTATAATCTGGGCCGGTTTGCGTGGCAGACGGCCGTCCGCCAACGGCTATACCTTCGGCACGCAAGGCATTGTGCAAGGCTTCGGCCGCAAACTGCGCCGGATTGGGTAAGGCCGCTTTAATGGAAAATCCCATAAAATTAGTAGGAATTGTGCCGTAGAGTTCCATTTCGTACTGGTTGGGGGCGCCGTAAGCATAGGCATTGTCTTTTTTGGTTTTGCCGTCGGTAGTTACAAAACTTTTTAGGGTGAGGCCCGGCACTTGCGGAACCGTTTTTTGCACTTCGGCGGGTTTATCCGCGCGGGGCTGTGGTTTAAAGTGGATTTCAAAAGAATTGTCGTTAAAGCACAGCGGACTGGCGGGTGCGGCATAATAATTGCCGATATTTTCCCAGTTGACTTTGTTGGGAATAGACGGCCCTTCAAAGGCGGATTCGTCAGCGATAATGCTGCCTTCCACACGCGTGATACCTGCCCGTTTGACGGCGCGCGCCCAACGGGCGGCCACATCTTGCCACGTTTCTCCACCGGTTACGCGGGTGGAGCCCAAGGTGGGGTCGGCGCCGCCTTGCAGATACAGGTTTCCGTTCAATATCCCGCGCTCATCAGGCCTATGTTGTGCATATAATCTTGTTTGAAAGCGGTGGTGCGGCCCCAGCATTTCCAAGGCGGCGGCGGTAGTTAAAAGTTTTAAGGTAGAGGCCGGAGTAAAGCGGGCATCTGCCTGAACGGAAAAAATTTCCGCATTGTCATAGGCGGCGTAACCACCCCACCAAGCCCCGTTCAAAACAGGGTGTTGCAATCTCGCCTGCACATAAGTTTGCAAATTTTGCGCGCCGGAGAAAAGCGGGAAAAAGAGAAAAATAAGTAAGTAAAAATATTTCATATCTTAATATAGGATATCAAAATTAGCCCGTCTGCGCAGGGTTGAAAAATTGCTACAATAAAAAAATGAAAAATAAAATAATCCTTTTGTTTGCTGTGTTTTTATTTGGCGTGAGCGCTTGGGCGGATGAGCGGATTACGCGCTTTAACTCTACGGCTTGGGTAAATACCAATGCCACCGTGCGGATAGAGGAAGAAATTTCCGTCGTGGCGGAACACCGCCAAATCCGCCGCGGCATCTACCGCGAGTTGCCTTCTTCACGCAAAAATCCCGTACAAATAGAATCTTTGACAATGGACGGAGTACCGCACCCGTATTTCACCGAGCGTGCGGATAAAAACCTGCGCATAAATTTTGGTGATGATAATTATATTGCGCCCGGCCCGCATACCTACCGCTTGGTTTATTCTATGGCTAATGTGATTCGCTTTTTTGACGGGTATGACGAATTTTATTGGAACGTGACCGGGAACGGGTGGAACTTTCCCATAGAGACGGCGGCGTTTTCGCTCCACTTACCCCCAGGCGCACAGGTGGACGAGGACCGCATTTCCCTATATACAGGTGCTTATGGCAGCCGGAAAAATGAGGCAACGGGGAACTTTGAAAACCTTTCCTTTTGGACGACCCGCCCTTTGCCGCCTTATAATGGTTTTACCGTGGCGGTGCCGTTTGCCAAGGGGCTTATTATGTCTCCCGTCAAAACGTGGAAGGATATTTTACTGGACCCGTATGGCTGGGGCGCAGTGGGCTTGCTGTTGGTTTTGCTTTGGGTATATTATTTATGGGCGTGGAACCGCGTAGGCAGGGACCCGCAGGCGCGCGTGCTGCGGCAGTTTACGCCGCCCGAAGGGCTTTCCCCGGCGCAGGTGGGGTATGTGTACCGCTATGGGAAAATGGACAATTTGTTCCCGGTGGTACTGGTCAGTCTGGCGGTGAAAGGTGTAATAAAAATACAGGAAAAAAAGGACTTTTTTGCGCGTGAATATACACTGAAACGTTTGGTATTTTCGCAGGAAGAAATGCCTGTTTTGGCAGAAGAAGAAACGGCTGTTTTCAACACATTGTTCCCCGGCAAACAAAAATCTGTGCCCATCAGCCAGGACTTTCAGAGAACCTTTGTAAAAGCGGGAAAAGAACTGCAAGAAAAATTAAAAGCGGTAAAGGTACAGTATTTTTCCGAAAATCTGCTGTGGACGATTCCTACTTATTTGGTTTTTGGATATTTTGCGTACTTGTTGCTTGACCTGGGCGGGATGGATTTGTTGCTTCCGATTGCGTTTTTTATGATGTTGGCTATATGGGTGCCGCTGGCTGCTTTAAAAAACTGGTTTATGATGCTTTATGCCGGTGTTTTTGTCTTGTTTGTTGCGCCTATGTTTTTTTCTGCTTTGCGGGAAATTGAGGCTTTCCCTGTGCTTGTAGGTGTGGTGGTTGTGGGTGTTTCTGGCTCTTTTTTTACTTGGTGGATTAAAGCCTATACGCGTGTGGGGCGGCAAAAAATGGACCAAATAGAGGGCTTTAAAGAATATCTAAAAATCGGTGAAGGGGGAAGAGTGGCCGCCTCCAATCCGACTGATGCGGAAAAAATATTTTGCGATTATTTACCCTATGCCTATGCACTGGGCGTGGAAAAGAAATGGATTTCCTATTTTGAACGCACCTTATCTGCCGAAATGGTTGAAAAGACCGTCCGCTCGCGTGGGCTGTATCTGCACGATATGGGCGGATTGGGGGCGTTGTCGTCCTCTCTGGGAGGGGCTATGTCTTCGTCCGGCAGCGGCTCTGGCGGTGGCGGATTTTCCGGCGGCGGTTGTGGGGGCGGTGGCGGAGGAGGACGGTAATAAAAAGGGCCGTTTATGGTTTATGAACAGGTATGGGAAATTTCTAAAAAACCCCGCAGTAAGCGGGGTTTTTTACGTTACTAAAATCAGTTAAACCACGGATACCATTTATCGCGGTCGCGGATGTTTATCAGCAGGGAAACCGCTAATAAATCACGCGCGTTAATGGCTTGCGGTTTGTCTATGTTGCAGACAAAACTGTCAAACGGAGTGTGTGTATTTTGCAGGGAACCTTGCGCATCCATCGCGCCGTTTATCACATAATCTGCACGCAAGACGCCCCACAAATGCCCGAACAGTTTGCGTAAAAGGGCTCTAAGTGCGCTAGGCTCTGCCAAGTGTGCTAATGCTGCCCCTTCGCGCGTAAACAACCGCCAATCCCGGCGGAAAGAAAAGCGCTTGCGGGTAACGACCAGTACATCTTTGGAGCGGGCAAAATAAATCTCGTACCGCTCGTTTTTCAGCCCGAAACCTTTTTGCAAAATAATGGCGGCTTTTTGGCCCTTGCGGTCAAAAAGTGTAATTTCGCGCAGGACCAACTGGGACCATACCAACCCGCAAAAAAACACAATCCCGCCCAACGGAATAACGAGCGAGCAGGCCGAGTAAATCGTGTTATACACAAAGTTGGAAACGGGAAGCACGTTCGTTTGTTCGCACAGCCCGGCAACAGCCAGCACCGCAAAGGATAGCACAATTAAGGCCAGCCCGGAGAATAAAAATAAACTATCCCACCGCGAGGACAGTGAAATAAGCGTGTTGCCTTGGTTGTCTTTTGCGCGGAAAATGAGCGAAGGCGTACCGTACAGGCGTTTGAACCAAATGGGGTAAAGTGAGTTGGGGTTGGCGGGGGGCAAATGAACCCCTTTACGCAGAAACGGACGTACGCAGCCGCTGCCTATAAGAAGAAAAATAAATAAAACTCCCAATACCGCTAATATGTCAAACCCGCGGCCCAATTGGCGCACATACGGCGGCATATTTTTAGATAACAGCGTTTTGCCTTTTAAAGAGATTAATACCTTTTTGAGTTTGGCAGTGAAAGAGACCTCCGGCTTTTTGGCCTTAACGGGGGCAGGCTCTTGCGGGGCCGTTTCCTCCACCGGGGCGACGAAAGTTTCTTCTAATGTTTCCTCGTGTACGGCGGGTAATGCCGTAATGTCGTAGGCTCGGGGATCCTTTATATCTATTTCCAAGGGCTTTGTCACAGACTTTTCAACAGGGGAAATAAACGAAAACACCAGGTCCGTTTCCGCATAAGTAAGTTCCTTGGCTAAAATGGAATAGGCCTTGGAGTCAATCAAAAAATAGCCTGCGCTAAAATCATTTTTGGGTGTAAAAAAACTGATGTAAAAAAACGGGTCGCCGGTGGAAAATTCAATGCGTTTAATTTCTTCCCCGGTGTAGGAATTTTCTACTACTTTCATTTTTTTGCTTTTTACATCGGCCAAATCCGCGTTTATTTTTTGTTCAATGCAGGTTTCTGTGGTGCAGGGAACACTTTTAATATCCAAACGGGAAGAGCCTTTTTGCAAGGAAAGAACCGTGGCGGCGGGCGTGTTTTGCACCTGTTTCCAACCCGCAGGCATATCCAGTGTAAACGCACCGTCCTTAGACGTAAACACCTCCGCCTGCAACGCGAACGGAACGCACGCTAAAAGTGCGCCCAGCAGAAATTTTTTTAAAAACGCATATTGTGGCATACTTCCATTATTATATTATATTCTGGCGCGGTTTTACCGCAATATTCTCCTACGCGCGCGGAAACTAATAATTGTGAACGGGCTGTAAAATTGTTATGATATCTGTATAGAGGTTTTGGAGGGATGTATAATGGCTGAAAGTATTGTAACGGCGGACCGCTTTTCCGCACTTAAAAAATTAATGCAAGAAAACAACTTGGACGGCCTGGTTGTTACCAACAATTTAGACCAATTTTATTTGAGCAATTTCTTCTTTTACCCAAATGAATCTGTTTTTTTAATTCATCCAAAAGGCATTGTGTGTTTTACGCGCGAACTGTATGTGGAGCCGTTTAGCAAGTTTGCCCCGTATATGGAAGTTATCGGCGGGGAAAACCGTGTGGCCGCTACGGTTGCGAAAGTAAAAGAATTGGGGCTTAAAAATGTAGGTTTTGATGCGGAAAAGGAATCGTTTTTAAACGGTGAGTTAATGTTAAAAAACGGTTTGGTGCAACAACCCAGTTTTATTACCGAACTGCGCAAAACCAAGGATGAAGCAGAGTTGAAAGTAATGCGCGAATCCAACCGTATTGCTTACTTGGCGTATGAATACATTTTGCCGCGCGTAAAAACGGGTATGACCGAGTGCGAAGTGGCCGCGGAAATGGAAAAATTTATGCGCGGGCACGGTGCCACCTCCACTTCGTTTAATACAATTGTGGCCTTTGGCGCAAACTCCGCCAACCCGCACCACGAAACCGGCGATACAAAACTCAAAGAAGAAGACGCTGTTTTGGTTGATTTTGGTTGTTTGTATAAGGGCTATTGCTCGGATATGACGCGCAGTTGGTGGCACGGCAACAATGAGCCGGCCGAATACAAGAAAATTTGGGAAATCACCGATACCGCCCGCAAAACGGGTATCCAAAAAGTAGGCATCGGCATAGCGTGCAAGGCGGTGGACGGAGCCTCCCGCGCGGTAATTGAAGCCGCCGGATACGGCCCGTATTTTACGCACGGCACGGGGCACGGCGTGGGGTTGGAAATCCACGAGGAACCGTACAACGCGCAACACTCTGACGCTATTTTAAAAGAAGGAAATATTGTAACCGTGGAACCGGGCATTTATTTGCCGGGCAAATATGGTGTGCGCTTGGAAGATACTGTGGCAGTAACCAAAACCGGCGCTGAAATTTTAACGAAGAAATAATATGGCAGCCAAAGATTTTTCCCAAGAACGGATGTGCGATTTCCGCCGCGTGCTCAAACAGGCGGGGGTGGACGGTTATTTAACCGCTGACCCGTTGGAGCAACGCTATTTGTCCGGCATTGAACTTTCCGCCGGGGAAGCCGTCTTTTTGGTTACACCCAACAAGGCTTGGTGCGTAACCAAACAGTTAATTGCCAGCAAAATGGTTCCCGCCGCCAAATTTTTAAAAACGGTTATCGTTCCTTTTGGCGGAATGCTGGACGGAGCATTAGCCGAAATCAAAAAGCACGGGTTAAATACCGTAGCCTTTGATCCGGCCTTGGTGGACTTGGCGACAGGGCAGAAACTTTTGGACAGCGGCCTTTGCCGTGCCGAGGGGCTGATTGGCGAAATGCGCTTTAAAAAGTATGATGACGAAATCACCCGCATAAAGAAAGCCTGCAAAATAGCCGCCCAAGCATTTGACGAAGTTTTTCCGCAGATTAAAACCGGTATGACCGAAGATGAGGTGCGGATTTTAATGGCGGTGGCGATGATTAGCCGCGGGGCAGATTCTATACCCTTTAACATTGTGTGTTTTGGCGAAAATACGGCTGATGCCCACCATACCGCCAGTAAAACGCGCAAGTTGAAGGCGGAGGAACCCGTGTTAATGGACTTCGGCTGTTTTTACGAAGGGTACTGCTCGGATATGACGCGCAGTTGGTGGCACGGCAAGAAAGAGCCGGCTGAATACAAAAAGATTTGGAACATTGTGGACAAAGCCCGTACGGCAGGTGTAAAAGCCTTGCGCCCCGGGGTGGCCGCGGGAGATATTGACCGCGCCGCCCGCAGCGTAATAGAAGCCGCCGGGTATGGGAAGGAATTTTTCCACACTACGGGCCACGCGATTGGCCTGGTGGTGCACGACCGTCCGATTTTGCGCTCCGGCGCGCCGGATGAGTTGGAGGAAAACTTTGTAGTAACCGTGGAGCCCGGCATTTATTTTGACGGGCGCTGGGGTATCCGCTTGGAAGACAGTTATCTGCTTACCAAGGACGGTTCCAAAAAATTGACGCACAAATAGATTCTTGGGCTTTGGCCCGAAAAGAGGTAATAAAAATGCTTAGTACGACAGAATTTCGTGAAGGTCTTATTTTTGAAGACGAAAACGGTCAGTTGGTAGAAATTATTGAATTTCAGCACCACCGCAAAAGCCAGGCCCGCGCCGTCGTTCGTGTGAAATTGCGCAATATTCACACCGGGTCCGTGATTGAAACGGCCTACCGCCCCGAAGACAAATTCAAAGAAGTGGAAGTTGAAAAACGCCCCTTCCAATATTTGTACACCAATGGCGATATGGCTACCTTTATGAACGCGGAAACCTACGACCAAATTGAAGTGCCCCTTAAAAAATTGGGCGATTTGAGCAAATATTTAAAAGATAATATGGATGCTATCGGCATTTATATTAACAACCAACTTTTTAATGTGGAACTGCCGATTAAAGTACCGCTTAAAATTGCTTCCACCGTTCCTGGTGTAAAGGGCGACACCGTCGCTAACACCACCAAGGAAGCCACCTTGGAAACCGGCGCTGTAATCAAAGTGCCGCTTTTCATCAACGAAGGCGATACCGTGTTGGTGGATACCCGCACCGGCAACTACGTTGAACGCGTGGCGGCCTAATGTTTTATAAGCGCATAGTCCTGTTGGGGCTGTGTTTGTGGTCCTATCCGGGGCTATGCGCTTTTACCTTGCAGTACGGTTCTTTGTTTAAGGTGGCAGATATTACTCTTAGCCAAGAGGGTAAACCGGTTCTGCCGCTTGCCCGCGGAAAATATGCCAATATCCGCGTGCTTACCAAAGATACATTTGAGATGTTAAAAAAGTGTCCGGCCTCTTGCCGACAAACGGCAGATAAAGGCGAAATTTCCATACACGGGTTCCGCCCGGCCAAAACTCGCCCCGGTATGTGGATTGCCGAGGTGGCTTATGATGAAAAATGGCTGGTTACTTTTTTAATATTTCAAAATAAGGAAGGTTTTGGCGTAGTTGCGTCGGAGCATTTTGTATTTTTGGATAAAACATTACGAGCGCGTACCGAACAGTTGTTATCGGCCCGCGCACAGGAAGAAAAATGAAGTGCGTATTAAAACGCACCGGCGAAACGCTGGCGCAAGAAATAGAAATGGCAAATTCGTATTGGACCCGCCTAAAAGGTTTGATGTTCCGGCGGGGGCTTTCGTTGGGCAAAGGGCTTTTGCTGGACCCTTGTCCGCAGATACACACTTGCTTTATGCGCTTTGCGATAGATGCCGTATTTTTTGATAAAAACGGGCGCGTGTTGTATGTGGCGGAGCAAATGAAGCCGTGGCGTTTTAGCCGTTTTGTGCGCGGTTCGCGCTATACGTTGGAACTGGCGGGCGGCACACTTGCCGGGCGGGTAAAATCCGGCGACGAAGTGGCGCTTATCAAATAACGATTTTAATTTTTATATAGAGGTTACAAATGAAAGTAAAGCAACTGGTTTTGGTTTTGACGGCGTTGTTTCTATGCGCTCCGGGCGTGTTTGCCCGCAATATTTGGGACGATTTCGGCGCGAATGTAACCCAGCAAAATGTCCGTGCTTTTACGAAGGACTTGGGCGGCATTATCGGCTCGGGCACTTATACTACGGGCCGTATTTTGGGATGGGGGGGATTTCAAATCGGCCCCCGTGCCAGTATGGTTTTTAAAATGAGTAAAGGTAACGGTGAGGATCGTGCCACCCAACAGCATACCGCCTTGGGTGACCGCGACGAAGTGGGAGCGGTGGAATACCCGTGGTTGCAGGCGGATATCGGTATGCCGTTTCGTATTGACGGGTTTATCCGCGCGAGCAGTTACCAAGGTTTGACGATTGCCGGCGGCGGTCTGCGCTGGGGGATTACCCGCCCGAACGAAATGTTAGGCTCCTTTCAACCTATGTTGGTGGTAGCGGCCCATAGCGCGAGCGCGCGTGATTTTTCTGCCGCGCATTATAATGCCAGTTTGGTGCTGTCTATGAAGTTTAAATATTTTGTGCCGTATGTGGGCGGCGGGGTAGATTATACCACGCTTAATATTAACCAGGCTATGCTGGCCCCCGAACTTATTGGCACGCACGAACACGCCGCCACGGCGCGCGCTACGGCGGGTTTTAACTTTAAATTGCCGTCGTACTTGGATTTAAGTTTGGCCGCTAACTATGCCTATTACGGTTTAGGCGCGGAAGCGTCCTTGTCCTTGCGGTTTTAGTTTTAACCAAAAAATATTTTTTTATAAATAGGGTGGCGAGAGCCGCCTTTTTTAATCCTTTTTTGTAGTCAACAAAAATTATTTTTTCTTGTAATATATTCACAAGGGGGGAACTTTTATGAAGAATATTCCTGTGGCTTCGGCCATAGAACTTAAAGACCAAGTATCGTACCAGCCCGGGCAGATTGTCAGCAAAACCTTGGTGCAAAACGGCGCGGTAAGCATTACGCTGTTTGCCTTTGATAAGGGCGAAGAAATCAGCACGCACGAATCGGGCGGCGACGCCTTGGTATTGTGCCTGGACGGCAAAGGCGAGGTAACCATAGACGGCGTAAAGCACGAACTGTCGGCAGGGGAAGCAATTTTAATGCCGGCCCGCCACCCGCACGCGGTGTATGGCAAAGAACAGTTTAAAATGATGCTAACCGTTGTTTTTTAAGATATAAAAAACCCCGCTTTTAAGCGGGGTTTTTCTCTGGCAAGTTATAATTACTTGTAGTAAATTTCCTTTTTGGTTTTGTTGGCGGTTTCTTGCCCGGCGACGGCTTCTAGCACCGCAAAGGCAAAGTCTATCGTGGCGGCCGCGCTCTTGCCCGTAACAATATTTCCGTCCGTTACGGCATAATCGTCGTGATAAATACCGCCGAAGTCCTCGTTCATAGAGGTAAAGCAAGTATAATTTTTGCCTTTTAAATATCCTGCGTGGCCCAGTAAGGTGGGGCCTGCACAAATGGCGGCTACTACTTTGCCTGCTTCTATAAAAGTTTTAATCAGAGCCTGTACGGCGGGGCTTGCTTCCAAGGCTTTGTATTCCGGCCCGCCGGGAATAACCAGGGCCGCATAGGCGTCCGCATTTAGTTGGGAAAACAGATTCAATTTTGTACAGGTAAGGCCAAATCGTCCGGTGGCATCTTGGTCAAGCAAGGAATAAATATCCACACTCAGCCCGCCCCGGCGCAAAATAGCGTAAGTGCCTACTGCTTCAATTTCTTCAAATCCGTCTGTTAAAATCATACAAACTTTTTTCATTTATTCTTCCTCCGTGCGCGGGGCATATGGTTCAAAAACCCCGTCAAAAAGTATTTCTTCGGCCAGTCTGGCCGCATCGGCAATACACCCTTGGCAACTGCGCAAGACCTTGCCCGATTCTATTCCTTTTAATTCGCGGCAGACGGTTGAGCCGTTCCACTCCTTAAAGCGGGTCATAAGTTGTTGTCCTAGTTTTATGGTGCTTCCGCGGCCCGAACGGTCGTTCGGGTTTCCGTTGCTGTTTTTTAGTCCGGCTAGTATGAGCAAGCCGCACAAGGCCCCGCAGGTGGCCCCGCTGGCCGCAATTCCGGCGCCAAAGGCTTCCAACGCGCGCAGGGCATCAGCCTCGCTCATATTTAGCAGCCCGCAATAAGTGCAAGCCACCGCTTGTGCGCAGTTATAGCCGCGCTTGTGGAGAGCGGTGGCTTCTTGTACGCGAGATTTTAACATTGTAAAAATTCCTCCTGATAAAACAGCCCCGTTTGCACGGGGCTTTAAATTAGTTTGCCGCTTTTTGAAGGGCACTTACTTTATCCGTCTTTTCCCACGGCAATTCTTTGCGGCCAAAGTGTCCGAAAGATGCCGTTTGCAGGTAAATAGGATTGCGTAGTTTGAAATATTCAATAATGCCGCGCGGGGTCATCGGGAAAATCTTGCGCGCAATTTGCGCCAGTTTTTCGTCGGGCAGAACGCCTGTGCCGTCCGTATCTACATAAAAGCCGACGGGTTCATCGCGTCCGATAGCGTACGCGATTTGTACCGTGCATTCTTTGGCAAGTTTAGCGGCTACAATATTTTTGGCAATGTAGCGCGCCATATATGCTGCGGAGCGGTCCACCTTGGTCGGGTCCTTGCCGGAGAAGGCTCCTCCTCCGTGCGGACAGCGGCCGCCGTAGGTATCCACGATAATTTTACGCCCGGTAAGCCCGGTGTCGGACTGGGGCCCGCCGATAACAAATTTTCCTGTCGGGTTGATATAGATTTTAGTATCTTTATCAATCCATTTTTTAACAGCCGGAATAATGGCCGCGGCTTCAATTTCTTTTTTAGATTTTTCGGTAATTTTACTGCCTGTTCTATCCAAAATATCTTCGGTATGTTGGGTGGAAACCACTACTGTATCCACGCGCACGGGCTTGCCGTCCACATATTCCACCGTTACCTGGCTTTTTGCATCCGGGCCTAAATAGGGGAGCATTTTCGTTCGGCGTGCTTTTTCCAAATTCTTTAAGATTTCGTGCGAAAGCACCAAAGACAATGGCATATATTCCATCGTTTCGTCCACGGCATAACCCACCATTAAGCCCTGGTCTCCCGCACCGCCTACGTCAACCCCTTGGCTGATGTCGGGCGATTGCTTGCCGATGACGTTAATTACGGCGCAGGTTTTGTAGTTAAAACCGTATTTGGCGTCGTCGTAACCGATATTTTTTATTACGTCGCGCGCAATTTGTTCCACATCTACCCAAGTGCGGGTGGTAATTTCGCCGCCGACAATCACAAGTCCCCTCGTAATATATGTT
Source organism: Candidatus Avelusimicrobium fimicolum (assembly GCF_021632165.1). NCBI lineage: Bacteria > Pseudomonadati > Elusimicrobiota > Elusimicrobia > Elusimicrobiales > Elusimicrobiaceae > Candidatus Avelusimicrobium > Candidatus Avelusimicrobium fimicolum. The sequence continues at coordinate 101,643 of NZ_JAJWTS010000002.1, read as the reverse complement.
TCGCACGCGACGCGGGCCGTTTTGTCTTTCTTTAAAATTTCATCTAAAATCGCATCAGAAATTTGGTCGCAGACCTTGTCCGGATGTCCCTTGGAAACGGATTCAGACGTAAAATAACATTTGCCTTGTTTAATCATACTACGGCTCCTAGATACAAATTTGAGGGGTATTAAATATATTATAGCACTTTGGAAAATCTGCGTGGAGATAAGCCTGTTTCCCGTGGCTTTTTGGGGGGAAAACATTTTGTTGTCGGCGCGCAGGGTTTGGGGAAGATTGCAAAAGCAATCGTCATCCCCGAGGGTTTGGCGGCCCGCAGGGTTCGGAAATCTGTCGTTTGTCTTTGTCGTTTATTGATTGGCCGTTAACGGGTCTAAAAGACCCGTATAAAAGAGTTCTTCCGTCTGGGTCCAAAAAAGGCTTGACTCGTTTTTTTTTGATACAGTACCATTACGGTCCGGGGAGGGTTATATAAAAACTCCTACAGTCGCCCAAACCGGGCCGTACACAAGAGAAAGTGAAAAAGGAGAAGAAAAATGATTAAGAATAATAACAAAGGTTTCACGCTCATTGAGTTATTAGTGGTCGTGTTAATCTTGGGCATTTTGGCTGCAATGGCAATGCCGCAGTACTTCAAAGCGGTGGAACGCTCCCGTATGAGCGAAGCCGTTTCCTTGATGAGTAATATTGCTTCTGCACAACAGCGCAAATATTTACAAATCAATAAATATACCACCGCCTATACGGGATTAGATGTTTCTCCAAAAGGGGCTACTGGTTCTCTTTACTACACAAAAGGTAGTTCGGGTAATGGCTTTAAGATTCAATTGTCTGCGGCTGATGCTTATAATACCGGAAATGTAGTTTCCACCCGTCAAAACGGCGGCGGCGGTTTGCAGTATAATTATGTCTTGTCCCGCTATTATGCTAATGATGGTACTTCTTGCAGAGGAACGGATGCAAATGGTAAGGCTCTCTGTGCTGACTTCTGCGGTGTTGATGCCTATACGAAAGAATGTTGCAGTGATGCGAGCGTAGCCACTGGCGATGGAACGGATTCCACTATGGCAACATTTGGCGCAGGTTCTTGTGCAGTCCCTTCTGCTGTTGGTTCTGGTCTGTAATTTAGTAAAACTCGTTTCAGGCCGCTCTTTCCGCTGTTTGGAAAGGGCGGTTTTTAATGGGGGGAAAATACATAAGTTTATTTTGTATTGTCATTCCAGGGCCCGCATACAAGCGGGAACCTGGAATCCAGAAATAAAATAAGGAGTTTTTCTAATAAACAGACTGGATCCCGGGTCCACGCCCGGGATGACAATTAGAAAGAGTGTTATCCCAGAGGGGAGCAGGCGGCCCGCAAGGACCCGGCGCGGAGCGTTCCCGGCTCCGTGGTTATCAAAAAGTATAAAAATCCTCTGCGCAGACCGACAAAAACAAATTGGAATTTGCTACACTTATATATATGAGAGTATTCTTTTTGTTACTGGCTTCTTTGTTCATTGCCGCGTGCGGCGGATATCAAACCGTTTCCATAACGCTGCCCGACGGGTTTGTGGTAAATGCCCTCGTGGCGGACACCCCGCAAAAGCAAGAAAAGGGGCTGATGTTTGTAAAAGATTTGCCCGAAAACAAAGGGATGCTCTTTGTCTTTAACCAAGAGGAAGAACAGGCCTTTTGGATGAAGAACACGCTGATAGATTTGGATATTATTTTTATCGGCGCAGATAAAAAAGTAAATTCCGTAGAGCCGGAAGTTCCTCACTCCTATACTTATACGCCCGATGACGAGGTGGCCTACTCCCTCGGTTATGGACAATATGTGTTGGAACTGGCCTCCAAAACCGCCGCCAAACACGGCGTAACCGCCGGAGCGCCTTTGGGCTTTACTGTGCCGGATAAAAAATGAAGCGCATTGTGCTTTGCTTACTGATTATCTTTTATTCACTAGCCGGACACGCGCAACAAATGCCTGACTGGACGCCCCTCAATGCCGAAGCCAAGCGTCATTTAATCAATCTGTTAAATATTGATACTTCTCTGCCGGAGCCGGACGAACTGGCCGCCGCGCGTTATATTTATAAAGAATTTAATAAACACGGTATAGATTGGGATATTTTTATTCCGCGCCAAGGGCGCGCCAATCTAATGGCCCGCATTAAGGGGAAAGACCCCGCTAAAAAACCCTTGCTGCTCATTTCGCATTTAGATACCGCCCCCGCGGCTGAGGGGTGGAGTTTCCCGCCTTTCAAAGCCACCGTGGAAAACGGAAAGATTTACGGGCTTGGTGCTACTGATGCCAAAAATTATACAGCCGCTTATTTGGCACTTTTTACTTGGTTAAAAGACCAAAAGACCTTGCCCGAGCGGGACCTGATTTTTTTGGCTACGTCCGGTGAGGAATCCGGCAGTGCCACCGGGCTGTTGTGGCTGGGCGGAGAGCATTGGGATAAAATTAAACCCGGGTTTGCACTAAATGAGGGGGGCGGCATTATAAAAAATAAAGACGGAAAGGATATTGTATTTGCTGAAGCCTCAACCAAAATGTATATGGATATTAAGGTTACTGCTTTTGGTACGGGGGTGCATTCCTCTATGCCCGTAAATGATAACGCGGTTTATCTTTTGTCTCAGGCACTTGCTAAAATTGCGGCTTACAATCCTCCCGCTAAATTAACGCCCACCGCCAGAACTTTTTTTAAAGCCATTAAACCGCTTTTGGACGAAGATGCCCAAACCACTATCGGCTTTTTGCTGTCCGGCAACCTTCAAAACCGCCAATCAGCCGCTGATGTAATGGCATTAGACCCCTTTTTTAGAACGCAGTTAAAAGATACGCTGAACCCAACTGTTTTATCCGCCAGCAAGGATACCGGCTCCACCAGCGGTGAGGCTTCCGCCATTTTAAACGTCCGCCTGTTGCCCGGTTCGGACCCGGATGAGTTTTTTGAAAATCTGACTAAATTATTTTCGCCTGATGAGCCTATTTCATTGGAAATTATGGAACGCCCGCAACTGCCGTTCCCGACCCCTATGGACGGAACAGACCCGTTGTTTGCGTCCATAGAAAAAACCGCCAAAAAACTGGTGCCGGATTCTATTACCGTGCCCGGTATGAGCCCCGCTTCGGGTGATAACGAGTTTTTGCGTAAATTGGGCGTGATTACCTACGGTTTGGGGCCGGATATGGACCCGCTGTCCGAAAATACAGCGCACGGGGCAGACGAATTTATCAGCGAAAAAGATTTTTTCCACCAGTTGCAGTTTATTGCGGGTGTCGTGTTTGACTTCGCCTACGGCAAGGACTTATTGCCGCTTACCCCGCAGACCGCCCCGGCTCCCGCCGTAGAAAAAACCGCAGAGTGATTTTATTTTACTTACAAGAAGGCCTTATGTTAGAACAAGACAAAAAAGACTTGGAAATTTTTTCCCGCAGTGAAATAACGGAGCATTTTATTTACCGCCGCCTGGCCGAACTGGAAACAGACGGCAACAACCGCTCTGTACTGAAAAAAATAGCCGAAGCCGAGTGGGAACACCACGAACTCATTAAAACCGAAACGGGGGTAAATGCCAAGCCGTCCCGCTTTAAAATTTGGCTTTATGTGTTGCTTGCGCGCGTGCTTGGGCTGACGTTTGCCATTAAATTAATGGAAGCGGCCCCGCATCACGCTTCGGGTGCGTACCGTGCGTTTACCAACTATCCCAAAATCGCTAAACTGGCGGACGAAGGCCCCTCTGTGGAAAACGAACTTATTGCCCTGTTGGACGAGGACCGCTTGAAATATATGAGTTCTGTTATTTTGGGTTTGTCTGATGCACTAGTAGAGTTTACAGGCGCGCTGGCCGGCTTTACCTTGGCGTTGTCCAACGCGAAGTTGATTGCGCTGACGGGTGCGATTACCGGTGTGGCGGCGGCGTTGTCTATGGCGTCTTCCGAGTATTTATCTTCTAAGACCGAAAAATCATCAGGCAAAAAGCCCTTAAAGGCCGCGCTCTACACCGGGGTAGCCTATGTGGTAACGGTAGTAATGCTGATTGCGCCGTTTGCGTGTTTTTCCAATGTGTTTATTGCGCTGGCGCTGATGTTGTTATTGGCCCTTTTGTTAATTGCCGCGTTTATGTTTTACTATGCAGTGGCCCGCGGAGAAAGTTTCAAACACCGCTTTGTGGAAATGGCTTGTTTAAGTTTCGGCGTGGCGGCGGTCAGTTTTTTAATCGGCTATGCTTTAAAAACCTTTACCGGAATAGAAGCCTAATGCCTTATAGGCCTGTGTTAAATTAGTATAATAATAAAGATGACAGATTCCGCCGAAAATGTATTGGAAGTACGCAATTTGCAGTTGGAATTTTCCTCAGACGGAAAAACAGTTCCCGTTCTGCGCGGCCTTTCGTACACTTTGCCCAAAGGGAAAGTTCTTGGCGTGGTGGGGGAGTCGGGCAGCGGAAAAACCGTGCACGCTCTTTCTGTTTTGCAATTATTACCACCGGCAGCGCGCATCAGCGGTGGGGAAATCTTATACAGAGGCAAAAACCTGGCCTCACTATCACGCGGGGAACTGCGCCAAATCCGCGGAAATAAAATTTCTATGATTTTTCAAGACCCTGCCGCCAGTTTAAATCCCGTTTTGACGGTGGGGGAACAACTGACCGAAACCATTTTGGCACACCGCAAAATTTCCAAGAAAGAGGCCCGCTTACAGGCCGCCCGGTTGCTCCAAAAAGTAGGCATTGCCGAGCCGGAAAAACGCCTTGCTGAATATCCGTTCCAGTTTTCAGGCGGAATGTGCCAGCGCGTGATGATTGCAATGGCTCTTGCCTTGTCGCCGGATGTGTTAATCGCCGACGAGCCTACCACCGCATTAGATGTTACGATTCAAGCCCAGATTTTAAAATTAATTAAAGATTTGCAGAAGGAAAGCGGAATGTCCGCCGTATTTATCACGCATAATTTGGCGGTGGTGGCGGGAATTGCCGATGATGTACTTGTTTTGTATGCCGGAGAGTGTATGGAATATGCTCCTGCGGCTGAACTTTTTAAAAATCCGCTTCATCCCTATACGCAGGGATTATTAAAATCCTTGGCGTCCGTACATAATAAAGCGGACATTTTACCTGTTATCAAGGGCCACCCGCCTGTGCCAGGCGAAAAAATAATGGGTTGTCCTTTTGCGCCGCGCTGTCCGCACGCGTTTGAAAAATGCCGCCAAACCTGCCCGCCGCTTTTTAATAAAAACGGCCGCCAAGTACGTTGCTGGCAGTTGGAGGATAAATGACTGCGCCCGTCGTAATAGAACATTTATTTAAAACCTACACGCGCCGCCGTTTTATCGGCAAAAATGTGGAAAAAACCGTTTTGCACGATGTCAGTTTAATGCTGGAAGAAGACCACGTTTTAGGCTTGGTGGGGGAATCTGGCTGTGGGAAAAGTACGCTTTGCAAGACTCTTTTAGGGATAGAAAAGCCAACGGCGGGCACTATTCTTGCCAACGGGAAAGATGTGGTTAAAATTTCCAAGAGTGAATTTAAAAAACTCCGCCGCGTAATGCAGGTGGTCTATCAGGACCCGTATTCCAGTTTGGACCCGCGTATGAACGTGCGCCAACTGTTAAGCGAACCGTTGGATATACACGGATTAAAAAAGGACCGCGCTGAACGGAAGGCCTTTTTAAGCGAACTCTTAAAGGCGGTCGGCCTTTCCGAAAGCCAGTTAGAGCGCTACCCGCACGAGTTTTCCGGCGGACAGCGCCAACGTATCAACATTGCGCGCGCCTTGGCTTTAAACCCTAAAATTTTAGTGGCAGATGAGCCTGTTTCCGCGTTGGATGTGTCGGTTCAGGCGCAAATTTTAAATTTACTGAAAGAAATCAAAAAAACCCGCCGCCTTTCTATGCTCTTTGTAACGCACGATTTTGCTGTGGCGCGCTTCCTGTGCGACGATATTGCCGTAATGTACAAGGGGCGCATTGTGGAAAAAGCCCCGGCGGAGGAGTTGTTTACCAACCCCCAGCACCCGTACACGGAAGCCCTGCTTTCGGCTGTGCCGTCGGCCGAGGTGGTGCAAAAGCCTTTCGTGCCGTTTGAAGAACACCCCGAGCGTGCGGATTGGGCGTGTCCGTTTGCCTCGCGCTGCCGTTATGCTGATAAGAGTTGCCGGCAAGGGGATAACGCTTTAAAGGAAGTTTTGCCGCGCCACGCGTGTGCGTGTAGCGTGTTGCCGTTTAAAGATAAAAAAAGTTCAGCAGCCGTATAGGAGATATTATGACGATTAATCAAAAACGCTTGGTAGAAACCTTTGTAGAACTTGCCAAAATTGACAGTGAATCCTTTTTTGAAAAAGATATCCAAGAAGTGTTGGTTTCAAAATTAAAGGATTTGGGCTGTAAAGTACAGGTGGATAACGCCGGGAAAAAATATAATACCACCGCACAAGGAAATGTGATTGGTTTTTTCCCCGGAACTATTAAAAGCGCTCCCATTGTGCTTAGTTCGCATATGGATACGGTTGTGCCCGGCAAAGGCGTTAAACCCGTGGTGAAGAAAGACAAAATTACCTCGGACGGTACTACTGTTTTGGGTGCGGACGACAAGGCCGGTATTGCTATTATTTTGGAAGTTTTAAAAACCTTGCAGGAGCAAAAGTTGCCCCACCCGCCCGTAGAGGCTGTTTTTACCTTGACGGAAGAAAACGGTATGGCGGGGGCCAAAAATTTAGACGTTAAAAAAATCAAAGGGCGCGAAGGGCTGATTTTGGATAACGAGGAAGTAAATGAACTCTTAGTCCAAGGTCCGGCGGTTAATACGATTGAAGTAGAAATCAAGGGTCTTGGCGCACACGCAGGCGTTTGCCCGGAAAAGGGTATTTCCGCTATTGAAGTAGCCGCCTATGCTTTATCTATTATGAAATTAGGCCGCATTGATAAAGAAACCGTCGCCAACTTTGGCATTATCAAGGGCGGCAGTTTAACCAATGCCGTAACAGAGAATATTTATTTAAAAGGCGAAGCGCGCAGTTTGCAGAATGGAAAACTGGAAAAGCAGACCGCACATATGAAGTCCTGCTTTGAAAAAGCCATCAAACGCTATACCAAAAAAATTAACGGCAAAGTGCATAAACCCGTTTTGACATTTACCGTTACGCCGCGTTATCCGGCGGTCAATGTGCCCAAAACGCACCCAATGGTCAAGGCCATACTGGCAGCAGGTAAAGCCCAGGGCGTAAAAATCCGCCCGTTGGCTTCCGGCGGCGGGTGTGATGCCAATATTTTAAGCGGCAAAGGGTTTATTTTGCCGAACTTGGGCGTGGGTTGCCGCGATTGCCACACGGTAAAGGAAAGTTTGCTCTTAAAGGAATTTTTTGCCGCGTGTGAAATAGCCTTGTCCGCGGTGCTTGCGTACAAAAAATAAAAAGGATACCTTATGTTGAATTACATTTTTCGGCGGCTTTTGTTGTTGCCCCTGGTGGTACTGGGGGTAACGTTTTTGTTGTTCTTTTTAACCCAGCGGTTAAGCCCCGAAATGCGTGCCTCTTTGTATGTGAAGGACCCCCGTCAAATGGGCGCGCTGGAAGAGGTTATCCGCGAATACGGCCTGCGCGATAATGTATTTAAGCAGTACGGACGGTGGCTCAAAAATGTAGCGCACGGCGATTTGGGGTATAGCCCCAGTGCCAATATGCCCGTAGCCAAAGCCATAAAAGAATATCTCCCAGCCACTATACAACTGGCATTTGTTACCATTATTTTTGTGGTGTTTTTTGGCGTGTGGTTCGGGTGCGGTTCGGCCATACACAAGGACGAGTGGAAAGATATAGTCGCGCGGTTGATATCGGTGGGAGGGTTTTCGTTGCCGATATTTGTACTGGGGCTTATTTTATTAATGGTATTTTATGGGCAGTTGGGCTGGTTTGCTCCCGGTGGATATTCCGTCCAGACGGACGTAATTATCCATAGCCCAATGTTTAAAACCTATACAGGCTTTTTACTGGCGGATTCCTTGTTAAACGGCAATTTTCGTGTGTTTTGGGACGTATTATCCCACTTGGTTTTGCCGGCGGTTACGTTATGTATCGGTTCGTTTGCTTTAATGGTGCGGGTAATGCGTTCCAGTATGTTGGAAGAATTAAATAAAGATTATGTCCGTACCGCCCGCGCCAAGGGCCTTACCAAATGGCAAATCGTTTATAAGCACGCCGGAAAAAATGCCATTATCCCAGTGATTACCTTGGCAAGTATCCAGTTTATCCGTCTTCTTGGCGGAACGGTAATTGTGGAAACAATTTTTGATTATCCCGGCATTGGCCGCTTTGGTGTGATTGCCGCGCAACAGTTGGATATTGCGGGTATATTGGGTTTCTCTTTAATGGTAGCGGTGCTGTTTGTGCTGGGAAATTTACTTTCGGATATTTTATATACTGCGGTGGACCCGCGTATCCGCTTGGATTAATATGATTAGTGAGCGCCTTTTAAAACGTATTTATACCAACAAAACCTCTCTTTTGGGTTTGGTAATCGTGGTGTTTTTCCTGCTGGTGGCTTTGTTTGCACCTTGGCTGGCTCCGGTGCAAAATCAAAATAACCCCTACCAACTGCCGCAAAAGAGTTACCAAATTGCGCCGCAGCCGCCGTCTGCACAAAACTGGTTCGGTACTACCGAACAGCAATACGATTTGTATTACGGCGTGGTGTGGGGAACGCGCCTTGCGTTTAAAATTGGGCTGACCGTAACCTTTTTCGCCTTTTTAATAGGGCTTTTTGTGGGCGGAGCCGCGGCCTATTTCGGCGGAAAATTGGACGAAATTTTAATGCGCCTGACGGACGTTGTTTTTGCAGTACCCTCGCTGGTGCTTGCTATGGTAATTGCCGCTATGTTGGGGCCAGATATCAAGCATATGATGATAGCCCTTACGGCTGTCGCGTGGCCGTCTTACGCGCGTCTCGTGCGCGGGGATATATTATCCGTCAAACAGCGCGACTATGTAACCGCCGCCCGAACCTTGGGCGCGCGCGGGCCGAGGGTCCTTTTGCGGCACATTTTACCGAATTCCATTTATCCGTCGGTTGTGGTAGCCAGTCTGGATATCGGCTATGTGGTGCTGACAGCGGCTTCCTTGTCCTTCTTGGGACTTGGTGCCCAACCGGGTACGGCAGATTGGGGGCAGTTAATCGCTATGGCGCGTAATTGGGTGCTCGGCACTCCCGGCCATCCGTTTGCCTATTGGTACACGGTCGTTGCACCGGGCGGAGCCATTTTTTTATTTGTATTGGGTTGGAACCTGTTGGGAGATGCGTTTAGGGATATTTTGGACCCCCGCCAGGCTTAATTTTACTAAAATTTAGAAAAGGGATATTATTATATAAGAGGTGCTTATGATTCGCCGTAAAGATTTATACACTGCTTTGGCTGATAGTGCGTTCCGCTTTCCGGATAAAATAGCATTAGTGGAAGCCGGTACGGGCAAGAAGGTGTCCTACCACGAACTCTTGATGCAGGTGGACCGCGCCGCCGATATGTTTTTTGAACACGGTATCCGCAAAGGCGACCGCGTGGCCGTGGCGCACCGCAACTCTATTAATACGGTAGTAGCCAACTTTGGGCTTTACAAGTTGGGCGCAGTATGTATTCCAATGAACTTTATGGTTACCAAACCGGAGGAAATTGAATATATTTTAAACAATGCGGAAGCCAAGGCGGTCGTAACGCAGGCTGAATTTATCCGCCATTATGTAAAGTGCCTTCCCCAGTTGCCGACTGTTAAATATATTTTCACAACGGATGAAATTCCGTCCTCTGCGGCGGAGTGCCCGATTGTGCAAAAATTCTGGGAGGAAATTGAAAAATCTACCTTCCACGACGAAACCGCTTCCGCCCAAGCCGGCCTAGAAGACTTGGCCTTTATCCTCTACACCTCCGGCACCACGGGGCTGCCCAAAGGGGCTATGCTCACACACGGCAATTTGGCCTCTAACGTTATTTCGTGTGCGCAGATTTTTAAAATTAACGATAACGATTGTTTTTTATGTCTGTTGCCGATGTTTCACTCCTTTGCCTGGACGGCTTGCGTGGTAATTCCGCTGTATCTTAATTTAAAGGTGGTTATTGTAGCCAACGTAATGCCCGCCAGTAAATGGTTGGGGGCTATGGGAACGGAAAAAGTAACCCTGATTTTGGCTGTTCCGCAGATTTATGCGGTGCTTTCCAAAGAAGCCAAGGGTCTAAAACGTCTTTACTTGCGTTTTTGGCCGTTTAAAAACGTGCGCTTTGGCGTGTCCGGTGCGGCCCCGCTGACGCAGGAAATCAAAGACCGGTTTGAAGAAAAAATCGGTGTACCCATATTGGAAGGTTACGGCCTTACCGAAACAAGCCCGGTCGTCAGCGTGAACACGGAGGAATTGCAAAAAATTAAATCCGTAGGCCCGGCTATTCCGGCGGTTAGTACCTTGGTATTAGACGACGACGGCAAAGAAGTACCGCGCAATGCAGAGGGCGAACTGTGCGTAAAGGGGCCTAATGTGTTCCGCGGCTATTGGGGAAACGAAAAAGCCACGCACGATGCGTTCACCGAGGATGGTTGGTTCAAAACCGGTGATATCGTTACGGTAGATGATGACGGGTTTATCTTTATTAAAGACCGCAAGAAAGATATGATTATCATCAAAGGGTTGAAAGTGTTTTCGGCCCAGGTGGAGGCCGTTATTTGCGAACATCCCGCGGTGGAAGAGTGCGCCGTAATCGGTGTGCCGGACGGGCGCGGCGGCGAATTTGTTAAAGTGTATGTCGTCAAAAAAGAGGGGGCGGAACTTTCCGACGGCGAATTTAGAAAATTCTTAAAAACACACTTGGATAACTATAAACGCCCGCGTGATTTTGAATTTGTGGAATCGTTGCCCAAAAATGCTTTGCGCAAGGTGTTAAAACGCGAACTGCGCAAAGATGCCGTAGCCAAATTGGCCGCGCGCGGAGCGGGGGCAAGTGCGGAGGACTCCCTTGCTTGATTTGGCCCGCATTTTAAACGAGGTAATTCCTCAGGCCCATTATGTGGGGGGAATTGTGCGCAGCAGTTTATTAAAACGCCAATCCTCCGACTTGGACATTGCGTTGCCACCCGAAGATGTAAAGCCGGCGGCATTGGAACTGTCGCGCCGGTTAAAGGCCGCCTCGTTTGAAATGGATGCTGAATTTGGTGTGTGGCGTTTGGTAACGCATAAGGATAAAATTCAAATTGATTTGACCGCCTATCAAGGCAAAGATTTAAAGGCGGATCTGTTGCGCCGCGATTTTTCGTTTAATGCGCTGGCATACCCTGTTTCTGCCTTGCCGCAAATAGAAATTACCCCGCATCCGGACGGCACAGCCCGCGTGATTTTAAAGCGTTTGCAACGCAAAAATATTGTAGATGTGGTTGGCGGCTTGCAGGCGGTGGCGGATAAAGTGATTGATGAAAACAATCCGCGCGTATTTAAAGAGGATCCCTTGCGTATGTTGCGCGCGTTCCGCTCTGCCGCGGAGTTGGGTTTTTCTATTTCGCCCCGCACCCTGGCACAAATTAAAAAAGACCGCGCTCTTATCAATCAGCCCGCAGGCGAACGTGTGCGCGAAGAATTGGAGCGTTTGTTTTCTACCTCCAAGGCATATGAAAATTTGCTTTTAATGGACTCGTGCGGACTGCTGACCGCGTTATTCCCGGAGTTGGAAGCCCAGCGTGCCTGTGCCGAAGTTTATTACGGAAAGGGCGGAGTATTGAAACATACGTTAGATGTGTTTAAACGTATGGAATATTTGTTAGACCATTTGCAAAAGGCTTTCCCTAAATACGCCGCCAAACTGGCTCCGATTGCCCGGCATAAAGCGCTTTATAAAATGACGGCTCTGTTGCACGACATCGCAAAGCCCGCCACTGCCAAAAAAGTGGGGGACCGCCTGCGCTTTTTCTATCACGAAGAACGGGGCGCCAAAATGGCCAAAACCGTATTGGAACGGTTGCATTACAGCCGGGCCGATATCCGGCTGATTTGCGCGATGATTGGCGAGCATTTGCGCCCGTCTAATCTGGCCAGTAACGACGTGATAACCGACAAAGGAGCCTATCATTTTTTCCGCGATTTGGGCGAAGCCGGTGTGCCAATGCTGCTATTGTGCTGGGCCGATTATACCAGTTATGTTACGGATGCGCAGTTGCGGCGTATTATGCCCAAAAGCGGAGAACGGTTGATGAGTATTGCCCGCGCCCAGCAAACGGCTAATGTGGGTAAAACCCTGCGGCATATGCAAGTGCTGACGTTACTGCTGCACAAATTTTTTGACCAACCGAAAAAGGTTCAGCCCACGCGGCTGATTACCGGGCGCGACGTAATGGACGCGTTATCCCTGCCGCCAAGCCCCAAAATCGGTGAGATTTTGGAAGCCGTTTCCGTGGCCCAGGTGGAAGGAAAAATAGCAAGCCGCCAAGATGCGCTTGATTTTCTTAAAACATTAGATTTACGGGCGCAACATATTAAATAGTTGTGTATGTTCGCCTAAAATTTGCTAAAATAAAGAAGCGGACTCCGCTATGCGGGCGTGGTTCAATGGTAGAATGGAAGCTTCCCAAGCTTTAGACGAGGGTTCGATTCCCTTCGCCCGCTTTTTAATCAGGAACCATTATGGAAAACGAAAATTTAGATTTGGACATAAAACCTGCCGGAAATAAAGATTTATGGCTGTTTCTGATTATTATAGACATTATCTTTCTGTGCGTTTTCGGTTATTTCGTTTACAAACATTTTTCTGCGCGCGTGTTTGACGCGCCTGCCAATGCTCCGCGTGCCGAACAGGCCGAAGTCGTGCAAACGCCCGAACTCCCCAAAGAGAGCGAACCTGTGTTGGTGGAAGAAAATAAACCGGTAGAGGAAAAAGTCCCTGCGGCGGCTCCGGTGGAAATCCCGGTTACGGCTGTAATTGAGCAAGAAGAAAAGAAGGCCGAACCCGCCAAAGCCGCTCCCGCGCCCGAAACGAAGCAGGAAACAAAAGAAAGCGTAACGGTTAATCCTTCTAAAAGCAGCAAATACCGCCGCGTAACGTTCCGTTGGTATGGCGAGGGGAACAAAGTAGCGATTGTAAGCGGTTTTACAATGGCTAAGCCCCAAGCACTTAAAAAACGCAACGGCTATTGGGAAACCACCCTTTCTATTGCGCCCGGTACTTATAAATTCTTATATGTGGTGGACGGGCAAAATACCTTGGACCCGTACTCCCAAGAAAAAGACGGACGTTCGCTGTTAATCGTCAAATAAAATAAATTTTTAAGAGAAAACCCCGCTCCTTGTGTGCGGGGTTTTTTATTGTGTCGGAATATTCTTTATTTGGTCTGTTATCTAAAACTTTTAGAGATTACGCGTAAAAGAAAAAATAAAGGTCATTTAAGACCGGGATTTCTTTTTGGTGTAAACAGCCTTTAAACTATTCCCCGGCAAAGCGGGGGCTAGATACAATAAAAAGCCCCCGCGCCAGCAAACGCGGGGGGTGAGGTTACGACTAATTGCCCCGGGTTTCGGCACCCAAGGGCAGCAGGATGTTTAGCAACTTACGTTGCGCTTGATAATACTGCGCACAATGCCTTCCACGCGGAAGGCCGTTCTATCGGCTACAATGGGGTTATAGCGCGGGTTTTCCGATTGCAGAATAACATTTTCGCCATCCTGCGTAAACCGTTTTACCATTACTTCCCCGTTGTTCACACATACGACGACATCTTTGTTTTTCGGTTGGTGGTTCTGCTCCACAATCAGCCAGTCGTGCGGGGCGATAAGGTTTTCCATAGAGTCGCCCTTGGCTTCCACCATAAAGCCCTTGCACGCCGGAAAATAAATCATACTAGGGTCCACCGGCACGATGCGCGTAGGTTCGCCGTCCAAAATAGTCCCCTCCGGGCCGCATTTGGCCATACCGTACATTTTTAGATAGATGACGTTACGCTCCGGGTCTTTTAAAATAATATAGTCGCGCGGGTTGGCGGGGTTGCGCTTTAAAAAACCCTTTTTTTCCAACTGTTTAATGTGATGAAAGACCACACTTTTTCCGCTTACGTTTAGGCGGTCAGCCAATTCTTCCATAGTCAGCGGGTCGGAAATATTGCTTTTTAAAATTTCCAAAAGTTCTGTTTGTTTGGGGTGCAGGGCTTTCATAAGCGTTCCTTTTACATATTGTATCGTTCTATATTTTGTTCTATAAAATTTATGGGGAACAAGTCAAGGGGGAATTTCCTATTTACGAAAAAAGAGGTCATCCTGAACTTGTTTCAGGATCTACTTTTTGGGTTTTTGTCGTTGTTGTTTAGTAGTTATCATAAAGGGGTTGTTTTCGTTTTTTTTTTTTTTGTTAAAATGCAGACATTGAGTATCGGCTGTACCCGGATGTGTGCGCTGTATAAAAACGTGTATAAAAGGCCGTTTTGCTCAAATATAAAAAAGTCAAAAAAGGAGGAAGTATGAAGAAAATTATATTTTTTTCTGCCTCTTTGCTGCTATTTACAGCCGCGAGTGCAGAAGAATTACAGTTTGTAACTACAATATCTCCCCCGGTGGGTAGTTTTGCTCACTTGGACGCGGCAGACTCTACTTACGTAACTACTGCGCCGATACTTAACTTTTGTAATACGCGCTCCAGCGCAGGGAAGATAGCCATCAAAGGGGCGGGAGCGTATTTAAAACAAATAGATATCCAAAACGGAACTGCCTTGGGCAGTACAAATACCCCGGAATACCGTTTGGGTGAAAAACTGACTATTGAAAATGACGGAACGATAACGGCCGGGCGCGTAATGGCTAATCAAGTTACCTTTGACGATACTAACTACCACAAAAGTAATGTAACAAATACGCTTTACGGAAATGATGTAGCCGTAATGGGCGGAAAAACGGACAATATGGAAATTAGTTCCACGGCTAAAATAAACAAAAGTGCGCAAAAGACAGAGAATTTGGGAGTGGAACTGTGGTGGGATAACCAATACAAAAACGATTATGATGCTTCCGGCAACAAGAAAACCAACGGCAAAACTTACACCTCGTTTTTGCTGAAAAGCAAAGGAAGTGTTGACGACTGCACGCCTTACCGCTCTGAATATGAAAAAATTACAGAAGAAGAAGCCATGTACTTGGAGGACCAAGGAAACCTTTGTTTCGACTACTACGCCAAACTTCAAAAATATACTTGTCCGACTAATTTGACCGAGAAAAAGGAATGTATAGATATTTATAAAGCTCATAGGGACGGTTCTTCCTATGTAGGCATATATACGAACAGGGTGCCAGAAACGAAATTTAAAGATGACTATGGAACTGAAATTGATTATAAAAGACAGCCAAGCAGCAGTCGTCCTACTTCTCCAAATGTTATGGAACGTTATTTGCCAAAAGGCATTGGCGGACAGGCCTTTAAAGGATATATGGAATACAGGGATTCATATTTCTGGGAGGAGCATCCAAAGGGTGTAGTCATGGACTGGGAGGGTATAGGCGGTAACCTGCCTTATGCAGCAGGTGTTAGACATGATGAGTTTAGGAAAATTTGTAAAGAACGGGCTCCGCTTGAAAGAGAAGAGGGCTACTATCTGATGTATTCGGGTGGTCTTTTTCGTGTGAAAGCACCGGATGGGACCCCGACTAACTATTGGTATGTTATTACTGCCGGGCTGTGTGAGGTCGCAAAATCCGATCAATTTTACACGGGAAATGTTACCTGTTGCCCACAGTAAGGCTATATTGGGGAATAAAGTAAAAACCTCCGCTTTTGCGGAGGTTTTTTACGGTAGTTTTACAACTTTTTGATAAACCTGTCAAAGGCATCCTGCCCCTCGGGCGTGCGCTTAAAAACCCCTGCATATTCCAGTCCTTTGGCAAACACTTTGCCCACTTCGCTGCGCAAAATGGTTTGCGTGTTTTGCGGGGTAAAGGTATATCTTTTAAGCAGTTCTTCGGCCCACTCGGCGTGCTTATTTAGCGTGTCGCTCTTTTTTATGGACGTTAAATCCCGCTTGATGAGTAAGGGGGCCAAGTCTGCCAGTTCCTTGCCTAACCGTGCCGGCAAAACAGCCAGGCCCATTACCTCAATCAGCCCGATATTTTCCCTTTTGATGTGGTGCACCTCTTGGTGCGGGTGAAAAATGCCGAACGGACACTCCGGCGAGGTGCGGTTATTACGCAGAACAAGGTCTATTTCAAACGCTTTTCCGCGCCGCCGGGCTATCGGTGTAATGGTGTTGTGGGGCGTGGTGTTTGTATGCGCCAAAATAGAGGCTTTTTCGTCGCTGTAAGCGCGCCATTTTTTAAGGATGTATCCGCTTGCTTCTATTAAATCTTTCTTCGTTCCGTTCAGGCGGATAACGCTCATCGGCCATTTGACGATGCCTGCTTTCACGCGCGGAAATTTCTTCATTTTAAAGGTCCTGTCCACGGGGGCCTTTTCCATAGCAAAGGTATATCGCCCGCCCTGAAAGTGGTCGTGCGTTAAAATAGACCCGCCGACGATAGGCAAATCCGCATTGGAACCGATAAAATAATGGGGTAAAAATTCCACAAAATTAAGGAGTCGCGCAAAGGTGGTTTGGGAAATCTTCATCGGTTCGTGATGCGCGGAAAGAAAAATACAATGCTCGTTATAATAAACATACGGGGAGTATTGCAGATACCACGGGTTCCCGTCCTTTAACACATCTAGCGCAATTAAGCGCAGGTTTTGGCGTGCCGGGTGATTAATTCTGCCGGAGTAGCCCTCGTTTTCCTTGCACAGCAGGCATAGCGGATAGGCGGAAGGTTTGGCTTGTAAAGCGGCGGCAATGTCTTGGGGGCTCTTTTCGGGCTTGGACATATTGATAGTGATGTCCAGCGTGCCGTACGGGGTGCGCGTTTTCCAAACTTGGTTTTTAGCCACGCGGTTGGTGCGGATATAGTCCAAAGCCCGGGCGTCGTGATAAAACTTATCGGTGGCGGATTTGGGGCTTTTTTTGTGCAGTTTAAAAAACTCGTCCGTAACTGCCGAGGGTAAACCGGCAAAAACACCCATTAGTTTCGTATCAAACAAATCGCGCATCGTAACCGTATCGGGCGAAATAAGGCCGTTTTTGGCGGCCCAGTTGCAGATGTTGTTTAAAATTTCGCACGGAAATTTGGGAGTTTTGCCCTTAAAGCCGCTGGGAATGTATTCGTCCAGGTGCAGGAGCGATAACAATTGGTTTACCGCCCACGCACGGTCGCGCGGCGCGAGCAGTTTTTCGTTGATTGCGTAGGTAATTAATTGGTCAATCAGTAAATTGATATCCATAGATATAAAAACTCCTAATATTTGCGGTGCTGTTCCCAGTTCCAAGCGGTTTCAATAATGCGGGTTAAGTTATACTGTGGTTTCCAGCCCAGTATGCGTTCGGCCTTGGCACTGTCCGCCACCAAAACGGCAGGGTCTCCGTCGCGGCGGGGGGCCTTTTCTACCGTAAAATCTATGCCCGTAATGCGTTTCGCCTCTTTGACGATTTCAGCCACGGAAAATCCGTTTCCGCTTCCCAGGTTAAAGCGTTCGCTGACGTTATCTTTGAACATTTTTTCAAGTGCTAAAATATGGGCGCGGGCCAAATCGTTCACGTGCACATAATCACGCACACAGGTACCGTCCGGCGTTGGGTAGTCCGTACCGAACATTTTAATAGAAGCGCGTTTGCCTGCGGCGGCTTGCAACACAATGGGGATTAAGTGCGTTTCGGGATTGTGTGATTCGCCGATTTCGCCCGAATCATCAGCACCGCTTGCGTTAAAATAGCGCAAGGCGGTAGCCTTTAAGCCGTAGGCGGTGTCAAAGTCCGCGAGTATTTTTTCCACCATTAATTTGGTGTTGCCATAGGGATTAATGGGGTTTTGCGGGTGAGATTCGTCAATTTTGGGGCGGATAGGCTCGCCAAAGGTGGCCGCCGTGGAGGAAAACACAAAGTATTTGATATCGTTTCCCACCAACGCGTCCAGCAAATCCAGCACCTTGGCTACGTTGTTGTGGTAATATTTGGAAGGCTCCTTGACGCTCTCTCCCACTTCGGCAAATGCGGCAAAGTGCATTACCGCCTCTATACCGTATTTTTTAAATACTTCGGTTAATCGGGCTTTATCGCCCAAGTCGCCCAGTTCAAAGGGATAGTTGGCTACGGCTTCTCTGTGCCCTTTGGAAAGATTATCAAATACGACAGGATTATATCCCTGTTTGGCGAGCATCCGCACCATATGGGAGCCAATGTAGCCTGCCCCGCCGATTACTAAAATATTTTTCATAAATTGTCCTCCAATCAAATAGGTATAGCCGAGGTGCTTTTTTGTCGGCGTAAAATTTTAATACATCTTTTCTTCTTGCCGCGCCGGACCGCCGACGGAAGCAATATAAAAATCTGCTTGGAGCCCTGTTTTTTCGCGGTAGATTTTGCCCACGTTATCAATAAAATGTTTTACGTCGGCATCTTGCACCAGTGCAATTGCGCAGCCGCCAAAGCCTGCACCGGTCATTCTTGCGCCCAATACGCCCGGCTGCTGCCAAGCGGCTTCGGCCAAGGTGTCCAGTTCTTTTCCGGTTACTTCGTAATCGTCGCGCAAGGAAATGTGGGATTCGTTCATCAGTTTTCCAAAGGTTTTTAAATCGCCCGCCTTTAAGCGTTCCACGGCCTGCAAGGTCCGTTGGTTTTCGTACACGGCGTGTTTGGCGCGTTTCCTGTCGGTCGGGTTTGTGATTAACTCCTTGTTTTTTTCAAACTCGTCTATGGATAAGTCGCCCAACGATTTAATTGGCAGTTTGCGTTGCAGTTCCTTTAAGGCGCGTTCGCACTCGCTGCGGCGTTCGTTATATTTGGAATCGGCCAATTCGCGGCGTTTATTGGTGTTCATAATTACGATAGACACGCCCTTTAAATCCAGCGGGGCATATTCGTAATTTAGCGTATTGCAATCCAAAAGCACCGCGCAGCCCTCTTTGCCCATACCGATAGCAAACTGGTCCATAATGCCGCAGTTCATTCCTACAAATTTATTTTCGGCCTCTTGGCAAAATTTCACCAGTTCCACTTGCGGGATATAGAGGTTAAAAACCTTGTTCATCGCTACGGCGGTAGCCAATTCTATGGACGCGGAGGACGACAATCCCGCTCCGTTGGGGATATCTCCCCAGAACATTAGTTCAAAACCTTGGTTAATATTATAGCCGTGGTTTTGCAAGGTTTTGATGACTCCCAGCGGGTAATTGGCCCAATCTTGTTTTTTATCGTATGAAATGGCGGATAAATCAGCATCTATAATGCCCTTTTCGGGAAAATTTAACGAATAAAGACGTATCTTTTTATCGTCGCGTTTGCAGAATACACAATGTGTACCGAACGAGAGCGCGCACGGAAAAACGTGTCCGCCGTTGTAGTCGGTATGTTCGCCGATTAAATTTACGCGCCCCGGAGCAAAAAAGTATAGTTTTTCCTTCTTAAAAACTTCGTTAAATTTACTTCTTAAAGCCAGTTGGTTCATATTTATCCCCTTGGCGCATAAGCGCCTGTTTTAAAGCACAGTCATTTTTAATTTCCAAACAAATTTGTCTTTGGGTTCTATTACCGCAGTACGGCGAAGTTTGTTGGCGACGTACAAATCGTCAAACTCGCCCGTGCAGGGTTCCAAGGCGATATTATAGTCTCCGCGGTAGCCTCCTTGGGTTTTCCATACGCCCAAATAAGGTATTTTTTTGCCGTCGTAATCGTAGCGGAGTTTTTCGCCGGTGTCGGTGTGTTCAATGGCGCACCAGCCGGCCAAGTTAAGGGAGGTAAAATAAAACTTTTCGCAGTTGCACGCGCTCGCCGGTTCGGTGGCGGCGAGGTCAATCGTTTTCCCGTGTATATCAGTAGTAATCGGGTAAGAATGGCGCGAACCCCAAACGCCTAAGTGCTGGGTGGAGTGTTCCACCGTCATAACTTGGGTTAAATTTTCCGGTACGATAATGCGCGTGGCAGGGGAACAGGCCAGCAGACAATGCGGTGTCCAAATAAATTTAAATTCCTCGCACGAGGTATTTTCCACCTCATATTCAAAGGTAATTTCGTTGTTGTTTAACGTGGTCCGGCGGGAAAAAATATACGGGAAAATTTTGCTCTCTGTGAACGCTTTTACCGATTTCCCGTCCGGCGAGGCTATGCCCTCCCAGGGAAGGGTCCACAGTTCGCCGTGGTCCGGCACGGGTAAGCCTTTATAGGGGCCGTCCGGGTACGGACAGGCATCAATAGAGGGGAACACTTCGTCAAAGCCGCTGGAATCATACGCGGAGAACGGCGCGCCGTATTCCGGTATGCGCAGGGTATTTTCCGGGGATTGGAACAACCACTCCCGCCCTGTTTTCTTGCTGAGTAAACTGGCTAATTTAAACCCGTACCCGGGCAGAAAAGTCAGGCGCAGTATTTCATTTTCCAGCACAAGGGCAGAAAGCCCTTTATAGACGGCTTCGGTCATAAGGTTCCCCCAGTGTGTAAAGCGGAATTATTTTTCCGTAAATTTATCAAACGGATAAGGCATAATTTCGCGCAGTTGCTTTTTGTAGGCAACGCGTTTGGTTCCGTTTAATACGGCAATATATATCGGCGTATCGGGCGCCATAAATTCGCTCATTACCTGACGGCACGCGCCGCAAGGCGAGTTAAACGTCAGCCCGGGCAATTTTTGCGTAATGAGCGCTAGCGCGCGGAAACGGCGTTTGCCCGCGCCGACAGCCGCGAATATCGCGTTGCGTTCGGCACATACAGTCAGCCCGTAGGAAGCGTTTTCAATATTGGTGCCTGCGAAGATATGATTATCCTCCGTAAGCACGGCCGCCCCTACTTTAAATTTAGAGTAGGGCGAGTAGGAATTTTCCCGCGCGTTCTGCGCGGCGTCTAACAGATTTTTTTCTTCGTCTTTGCTCAGCGGTATTCTCATACTCTTATTCTATAATAAAGTAACAAAAAGTCAACCCTTTTTTTGTACGCGCGTACGGCGCTTTGTTATAATAAGAGTATGAAAAAAGCATTTTTTATTTGTTTACTGGCGGGGGCGGCTTATTGGTTTTTTATGACACCGGAAACGAAAATCAAAAATTTGCATAACCCCGGGCTGACGGTGGTGGCATTTGGCGACAGTTTGACGGCAGGATACGGCGCGGGTAGGGATAATGCCTATCCTAGCGTGCTTGCTAAAAAAATTAGCCGCCCGGTGGTAAATTTGGGCCTCTCTGGCGATACGGGCGCGGCGGCGCCGGTGCGCCTGGACAAAGTGATGGAACAAAACCCGTATATGGTGTTAATTGAGTTCGGCGGAAATGATTTTATGCGCGGGGTAGGTTTGGAGGAAACGGAAAAATCTATCCGTCAAATTGTTGCCGCGGTGCAACAGTACGGAGCCATTGCCGTGATTGTGGATACGGGGGGATATTCCCAAATGGCGCGCTACACCAAACTGTATAAACAAATTGCACGCGAAACCGGCGCTGTGTTTGTGCCGGGTATTTTAGATGGCATTTTTCACCAAAATAAATATAAAGCGGACCAAATACATCCCAATACCGCCGGGTATGAAATCGTTGCTGAGCGGGTGTACAAGGGTATTAAACCGTATTTATGATTAAATAAACGGATTATAGGCCCATTGGAGAAGGGCTTGCCGCTGTCTTGGACGGCAAGACAGGTCTGCCGGGAGACAATTTTTTTCTACTTGCGCTAAATGCCGTTTAAAACTTTTCCAACGGGTTATTTGAAGTTCGTCCAGACCGGAGATTCTCCTTCCCAACCAATAGCGGCAATACCATTGAAACCAGCCTCGCGGGTCAGGCGGAAAAATCCAGCCGCGTTGTATCCAATCGCTTCTGTTCAGGCGGGATTTTACTCCAAAACAATTTAGCGTAATATCGGGGCGGTTTGGGTTTAATTTTGCCTTTTTAAACCACTCTGCCGGAAATTCCTCCGTACAGTCTGTTAAGTAATGCCCTTCAAAAACGCCCATTTCCAACATTTGCCCAGGCGTAAGTTGCGGGGAAAAGGCTAAGTCTGTTCCCGGCGGTTTTTGCAGCACATAGGAATAATGAGTTTGCATTTTATCGTGTACCGTAATTTTATGACCGGGTACATATAGGGAAAGGTTTTTTTGCATAAGCGGCTCCTGATTTTAGAATAATAAAAAGCACGCTTTTGGGCAGAGGAAAAAAAGGGTTAAAAAACCCCGGAAATACCGGGGCATTTAATTTACTTTTTGATGATTTTTAGGGGTTCCAGTACGCGGTCGTATCCTTCGGCTGCGACAATGCGTCCTTTGAAGATGCTCCCGGGCATAACGGGTTTTGTAAAGGTTACCCGTCCGTCAATATCCGGCGCATCTTTATAAGTGCGCCCAAAATCAGCGCCGTCCGCAACGGCTTCCAATTCGGAGCCTATCAGGTTTTTGTTGATTTTATCAATTACGCGGCTTTGCACTTCTTCCAATTCCCGCGCCCGGCGGTGCTTTATACTGGCGGGAATTTGTTTCATCTCGTAGGCCGCTGTACCCTTTTCGCGGAAATATTCAAATACACCCATATTGTCAAACTCATATTCGCGGACAAAATCTTTTAATTCTTCAAAATCTTGCTCCGTTTCTTCCGGAAAACCTACAATAAAGTTTGTGCGCAGGGATACGTCAGGGATTTCCTTTTTAAGCATATCCAGCGTGGCACGCACTTTTTTCCCGTCGCATTGGCGTTTCATATTTTTTAGCACCGGGTCCGCAATATGCTGCAACGGAATATCTACATAATGGAAAATCTTTTCTTCTCCGGCAATTAATTGCGCCAGTTCCCGCGTAACCATATTGGGATATGCGTACATAATACGCAAACGGCCCAGCCCGCGGATTTTTAACAACTTTTTAAGCAGTTCCGTCAGTTGCGGCTTTTTATACAAATCAATTCCGTATGAGGTAGTGTCTTGTGCAATCAGCGAAATTTCCTTCACGCCGTTTTGGGTCATCAGGCGTGCTTCCTGCACGACTTGTTCCATAGGTTTTGAACGGTACGCCCCACGGATAAAAGGAATAGTGCAATAAGCGCAGCGGTAGTTGCACCCGTCGGCAATTTTTAAATAAGCGGTGTGCGTGGCCGTTAGGCTCATTTTGTATTCGGGAATATACAAGGCATTTGCCAAAGATTCTAAAAACAGGCCGTTTTGACCAATAATATCCTCTACGTGTTCCTGCGCGGCAATAGAAAACACTAAATCGGCTTCCGGAAAGTCTTTTGCCATTTTTTCTTTGTAGCGGTCCACCATACAGCCGGTAACGGCTACACGTTTGATTTTGCCCTCTTTTTTCAGTTCCAGCGCACGGCGTATTTCGGACGTGCCTTCTTTGACGGCGGAGGAAATAAATCCGCAGGTGTTAATAATAACGGTGTCGGCTTCTTCTGGCGAGAAGACGAGTTCGTGCCCGTTGGCTAAAAGCCGGGCGGAAAATTCTTCACTATTGGTTAAGTTTTTGGGGCAACCCAAACTGATAAGATAAAATTTCATACTTATATTTTACTAAATTGGCCCTCGGCTAAACGGCCACGTCCTCTTTTTCGGCGGGCTTGTCGTTGTCATCATCGTCATCATTTCCTAAAAGGGCCATACCAAACGTTACTACACCGATACGGCCGATAAGCATTGTGCCGATAATAATCAGTTTGCCCAACCATGAAAGTTGTGCCGTAGCCCCCGTGGATAAACCCGAGGTGCTAAGTGCGGCGGAGGCTTCAAATACTAAATCTAAAAATGGCAATTTTTCTGTCCAGGTTAAAAGGAAAATACTGCCAAACAGCATTAAGGCATAGAGTAAAAAAGTAGAGGTGGCGGCATACATCCGCACCAAGGGCAAGCGGCGGCCCATCATTTCCACACGGTCGTGCAGACGCAACCGGTTATACATAATTGCCATTACGCTCACGAAAGCCGTTGTTTTGATACCGCCTGCGGTGCCGGAGGGGGAACCGCCGATGCTCATAAGTAAAATTAAAATAAGTAATGAACACGAGGATAAAATACCAATGTTTACCGTATTGAACCCGGCGGTGGTCATTGCGGCAACAGATTGGAAAAAAGATTCCCAAACGGAAAGCCCCGGCGTGGTTACAAACAGTGTAAATGTACCGAATGCCACCATTACTACGGTGGAAAGGCAAATCAGTTTGGTGGTAAAAGAAATTTCTTTGGTGCGGCGGCAGATAAAGTTGAACAGGTCTGTTACTACGATAAAACCCATCGCCCCCGCTAACATCAGGCACGACATTACCAAGTTAATGGTTTTACTGTCGGCAAAAGTTTCCAAACTGTTATTCCAAAGAGAAAAACCCGCCGTACAAAAAGCGGAAACGCTGTGGAAAACGCTGTACCAGGCAGCCTGCCAAATAGTATAGTCGTGGTGGCGGAAATAGTTGAACAAAAAAACGGTTCCGATACTTTCCGCAATAACAGTAAACGCGAGTGCCGCCCACAAAAAGTCGGAAAGTTTTAAGGTATTTGGCAAGGCTACTTCGGCAGACAGGGCATCTTGTTGGCTTTTGCGCAGACGGTGCTTTTGTGAAAAGGACAAATACACAAACGAAGCGAACGTCATATACCCCACGCCGCCTACTTGAATAAGAACTAAGACTACTAATTTGCCTAAAAAGGTATAAGAGTCGGCAAAGTTTACACTGTTAAGCCCGGTCGTGGAAACAGCGGATGCAGCGGTAAAGAGATTATCCAAAAAAGAAACGTGTACCGTGTTCATAAACGGCAAAGAAAGGACAATCCACCCGATAAGCGTGTAGGATAAGACCGTTTGGGCGATGTTTTGGTGCGGAGTGAGGCGCACAAGAAACAACGAATATTTTTTGAGCGTAATTTTGGTAAATTCTTTTACTTCGGCATATACCTGATGCCAGTTAATTTTTCCCATAAAATTATTATAGTAAATCCCTGCGGGTGGCTGCTCAAAGTGCTGGGTAGTGATTGGTGGAACCATACACTATTTGTAAAGTTTCTGGCAAATGAAAAGGTAGCACCAGCCGTCATCCCCGAGTGTCTGCCGGCGCGGAGCGTTCGTGGATCTGTCGTGTTGTAAGCAAAGAACAATAAAAACAGATTCCCGACTACGAACTTCGGGAATGACAACTAAAAGGAAAAAGTCGTTACAGACCGTTAGAATAAAAAACACCCCGGATTGTAACACCCGGGGTAGTAAAACCTTGTCCGTAAAGACTATTTGGTGGGAACGCCGCCCGTTAAATCTTTGATAGCGGCTACCGCACCCAACACATTGGAGGCTTCGTAAGGCATATAGACGATTTTATTGTCTTTGCCGTCGGTCATTTTGGTTAAGGCTTCAATGTATTTGAGCGAAATCATATAACTGGCCGGGTTGGAAGATTGTGCCACGGTGGCGGCTACAATTTTGACGGATTCGGCTTCCGCCTGGGCCACTTTGATTTTGGCCTCCGCCACACCTTCTGCCTGTAAAATAGCAGATTGTTTCATACCTTCGGCTTTTTTAATTTCGCTTTCGCGTACGGCTTCGGCCTTTAAAATTTGGGCCGTTTTGGTACCTTCGGCTTCCGTTACCATTGCACGGCGGTCGCGTTCGGCTTTCATTTGTTTTTCCATAGCCTCACGGATAGCGGCGGGGGGGATAATGTCCTGCAATTCTACGCGGTTGACTTTTACACCCCATTTGTTGGACGCATCATCCAAAATTACCTGTAATTTGCTGTTGATAATTTCGCGCGAAGTAAGCGTTTGGTCCAGGTCCATTTCGCCAATGATATTTCTTAACGTAGTTTGGGTTAATTTCTCAATGGCGGTCGGCAAAGATTCCACTTTGTAAGCGGCTTTAATCGGGTCTGTGATTTGGAAATACAGCAAAGCGTTAATTTCAATACCCACGTTATCTTTGGTAATTACGCTCTGGCGCGGAAAGTCATACACTGTTTCGCGCATATCAATCGTGTCGCGCATTTCCATAAACGGTACGGAACGCGTGCGGCCCGTGGAATCCAAATATTCGCGGCTGTTGCGCCACTCCATTAAGTGCGGCTTATCCATAATCGGGATAATCCAGTTGATGCCCGGGTTTAACGTTTCCAAATATTTCCCGAAACGCTCAATAATAATCACCTGCGCCTGGCGCACAATTACAATGCCCTTGGCGATGATGACGATGACAAAGAAGATAAAGGCAGCCAAAAACACTAGCCCGAAGTTCCCTGCTGTTTCTATCATAGAATAACTCCTTTTTTTATTTTACGCCCGTGGGCGTTCCTGCCAAATTACTCTTTGCGTACCGTCAAGGTTACGCCGTCTAACTTTTCAACTACGCATTTTGTGCCGGCCGGTAAGGGTTCTTTTGCGGTGGCTTTCCAACTTTCGCCCTCCACTTTTACGCGTCCGGTCTCTTGCAAGGGGTCAATATCCGTTTCTACCACAGCCGGTTTGCCAAGCACGTCCTCGGCCGGGGTTTTAACGTCCTTGGCCTTGCCGTAGAGATGTTTTAAAGCAAAAGGGCGGACACCTATCCAGGTAATGGCGGAAACAGCGGCAAATATACCTACTTGGGCCCATAAACCCAGCCCCAAATAAGCCGCCACGGCGGCCCCTAACAATCCCGTACCCAAGCACGCAAGCGAAAATTCCATAGAAAACATTTCGCCCACAAAACAACCTACGGCAATAATTAGCCATACATAATAGTTCATTTTTCCCTCCTTGGGGTTAGCCCTTGATAATATCCAAATAGCCGCGCAGGTATTTTAGACGCCTTTCATCGCGGAGTTTATTTAAAGCATAAATCATATTGGCGATAAAACGCCGGATAATTAAATGGGATGAAAGCGGTGTTAAGAAGGAATCGTGCCAAGAGAGTTGGCGGAGTTCAATGTATTGGCGGCAGTCGCGCTCGCTTAAAATTTTTCCGTTATCCAACGGGTCAATGAACAATGCCTCACCCGTAGCAGGATTTTGCAAATTGACGAGTATCCGTCCGGCTAAATCAATCAGGTTTACATCCAGGCCAAAGCGTTGGCCTAATGCCGCATACAGACAAGCCATACATAAGCCGGAGCCGCGTTTTTTGGCTAAAAAACGGGAAAAAGACATATCCTTTACGTCCGCGCTGGCGGACAAGGCAGAAAATTGGCTTACATTAAAAATATAATGACCCAAAATAGCGGCAATTTCCCCATAATTGGCGGCATTTAATAAAGCCGGGCGTAAGTCTTGCGCCATACGGTCTAGCGGCGCGGAAATGTTCCCGCGTGCAGTGGTGGGACTGGTAAACTTGGCAAGTAAGGTGAGACCTTCTTCCAGATCCGGGTTGATTTTGTTGCAGTAGCGCGCCAATGCTTTGGCCAGGTCTTCCCAGCAGATTTCCTCTAATGCGTGGACGACGGTGCGCGGTGCCGAGGAGTGGAATTCTTCCTGCATTACGCGCTCTACCTGGTCGGGGTTTTGTTTGATAGCGACAGCCAACGCGTCCTTCAAAACGGGGCCGTATGCGTCGCCTTCCGTTTCCAAGAGTTTGATAAGTGCTTTGATGCCGTCGTAACCAAGAATAGTCATATAATAAAAGATAGCAAATTGGGGTTGTTTTTTCTACTGTTTTTTGAAGGGCATTTATTGACGGGGGAAAATATATTCCTTTAAATTTTGCCAACAAAAACCCCTCCCTGGGAATATCCCAAAGGAGGGGCTTTTCAGCAATATCGCTTCAAAAAAGTTATTGGATATCTTTTTCGTTGGCGGTGATTTGCAAGACTACGCGGCGGTTCTGCGCGCGGCCGGCAGCGGTAGCGTTGCTGGCAATCGGGTTGGCGGAACCATAGCCCACATAGGTAATGCTCTTGGTCTTTAAACCGCTGCCCAAGAGGAAATCGTACACGGCTTTGGCGCGTTGGGTGGAAAGTTTATTGTTAATAGCAGCCGAACCGGTAGAATCGGTGTATCCCTGTACCACAATGCGGTTTTTGGGATATTTTTTGAACACTCTGTTCAGGTCCGTCAGCGTTTGCATAGAATCGGCGCTGAGTTCGGAACTGCCGGTGGCGAACAAAATATCGTTCTTC
Organism: Candidatus Avelusimicrobium fimicolum; assembly: GCF_021632165.1. Lineage (NCBI taxonomy): Bacteria > Pseudomonadati > Elusimicrobiota > Elusimicrobia > Elusimicrobiales > Elusimicrobiaceae > Candidatus Avelusimicrobium > Candidatus Avelusimicrobium fimicolum. The sequence continues at coordinate 73,539 of NZ_JAJWTS010000002.1, read as the reverse complement.
AAATAAACTTGAATACCGTTATCGGTCTTGACGACTTCGGCGATTCTGGCCAATTCTTTGGCTTGTTTGTCATAATAATTGCCTAACGCACCGCCCGCAGCCAAGCCGGCAAGCGCACCGTAAATGGCACCGTGTTCGCTCTTGTGGCCCGTATTGTTGGCGATGATAGCACCGGCAGCCGCGCCTACGGCAGCGCCGCCAGCGGCACCCCAAGCGGTTCTTTTGCCGGGAGTCGTGCAGGCCGCGCCGAGTAAAGCGCAAACCGTGCAAAGCAAAACAACTTTCTTCATAGTAGATGTATCTCCTTGTACAACTTTTTTAAAGTAAATATATTTTACTTTTTTTAGCGTTTGCTTCAAAGTGTTTTTGACAAAAAAACGCATAAAAATAAAAAGCCCCGCGGGGGCGGGGCTTTTGTCATACAACCGGATAAAACTATTTGATTTCCAATTCCACGCGGCGGTTTTTGGCGCGTCCTTCGCGGGTTTTGTTGGAGGCAATTGGGTTCGCTTCGCCGTAACCGATAAAGGATACATTTTTAGCGGGTACGCCTTCCTTTACGAGTTCCAACGCTACGGCCTTGGCGCGGCGTTGGGAAAGGTCCATATTGTAATCGGCGGGGCCGAAGGAATCGGTGTAACCGGCTACGCGGACGGTATGATCCGGGTATTTTTTCAGCGCGCGGGCGGTTTGTTTAATGGGTTTTAAAGAGGCGGGGTCAATTTCGTCGCTGTTGTAGCGGAAATTAATCGGTTCTTTATAGGTCAAAACAACGCGGTCTGCCTTGCGGTTGACTTTGGCAACTTCGGTAAAATCTTTGTCGTCCACTACGGTTTTGGCGGGTTTGGCAGGTTCTTTCTTGGGGGCCGGTTTAGCGGCGGCTTGGGTTTGAACGGGCTTTTTAGTGGTTTTGCAGGTGTTTTTTGTGCAAGTGCAATGGCACGCGCCTAAAAATAAAGCAGCGGCCAAGATTGTAACTACTTTTTTCATAGAATCTCCTTGTTGTGTACAGTATGACTGCTCTGTATATATTTTACAAAATACGGCAGGTGGGTGCGCCCTTTTTTTTCATCAACTCGCGGTAGAGCCGGTAAACAGGCTTACCCAGTTTGGGGTGAACATAATCCGGCAACAGGTACGAGAGCGGTTTTAATACAAATTCCCGCTCGTGCAGGCGCGGATGCGGCAGAAATAAGTGATATTGCGGGTCGTCCTCAAACAGGACTAAATCGTCATAAAACAAAATATCCAAGTCAATTACGCGCGGGCCGTTGGTAAACGAGGGTTTTCTGCCCAGTTCCTTTTCCAACGCTTTTAGTTTTTTTAAAAGCGGCATTGGCTGAAAGGGGGTGCTTAAAATCAGCACTGTATTGATAAAATCTTCTTGGTGAGAATATCCTTCCGGTTTGGAAATAATATACGGAGCCACTTCTTTTACTGTTCCGGCGGCAGACAGGGCCTTAATGGCGCGGTCTATGTGTTCCTTGGCGGGGGCAATATTGCTGCCCAAAGCAATTACGGCACGGGGCATTAGTTTTCTCCTCTGTATTCTATCCAGCGGTCAGGCTCTTCGCCTACTTTTACGCTAAACAAATACGGCAACAGGGCATTTAGGCGGTTGTACATCCATACGGCCAGTTCTTCGGTGGTGGGTTGCTTTAAAAAGGTTCCCAGGTCGCAATCATCCAATTTTTCGTTAATTTCCTTTTGAAAGGTGTCCGCTAAAAGGCGGAAATCAATCAGGTAGCCCTCCGCATTAGTGGGGCCGTAAAAGGTAACCTCGTAATGGAAATGATGCGCGTGAACGGCCTCGGCCAAGGTGCCGCCGTGTCCGTGGCGCGCGGTAAAGGAGCCGCATTGGGTCAAATAGACCTTGCTCATTTGGCCCCCTGTAATTCTTGGTAAAAGTCCATAATTTTGCGTGTATCTTTTACGTCGTGCACACGCAAAATGTCCGCCCCGCCCTGCAAGGCTACTAAATTAGCGGCTAATGTTTGCGCCTTGCGTTTGGGGGGGAGTTCGCGCTTTTGCGCAAGAAAGGTTTTGCGCGACAGGCCGACTAACATTTGTACTCCCAAATCTTTAAAGAAAGATAAATGTTTTAAGAGTTCATAGTTTTGTTCGCGCGTTTTGGCAAAGCCGAAGCCTACATCTATAATCACGTTTTGCTTTGCAATCCCGCACGAAACGGCTTCGTCTATTTTGCGGGCCAAAAATTCTTTTATTTCACCCAATAAATCTTTATATTCCGTCATTGTTTGCATTGTCTGCGGGGTTCCGCGGGTATGCATTACCACAATTTTTGCGTTAAAATCTTTGACAATTTTAAACATTTCTTTATCCGGGGTACCGCTTACGTCGTTGATGATAGAAACGCCCGCCTTTAACCCCTCTAAGGCTACCGGAATTTTGACGGTATCTAACGAAACGGGTATTTGCGGCCAGGCCTTGCGCACCTCTTGTATAAGCGGCAAAACGCGGGCCAATTCTTCCTCCGCCGGAACGGGGGCGGCACTCGGGCGGGTGGATTCGCCGCCGATATCAAAAATATCTGCGCCGCCGTCTGCGTAATCTTTGCATTTGGCAAGCAAGGTGGGCAGATTGTTTTGCGGATTGCCGTCGTAAAACGAATCCGGTGTGGCGTTTACAATGCCCATTAATAGCGGTTTTGTCATAAGCGAGCCTATTTAATCATTTCCAAAAATTCGCTGCGCACTTCCATTTTTTTGAACGCACCGCGGATGGCACTTGTAACCATTACGGCATCGTGCTTTTCAATGCCGCGTGCGCTGATGCACATATGTTTGGCCTTGCAAACCACCATTACACCATAGGGTTGTAAAGTTTCCATTAAACTGTCGGCAATTTGCGCCACCAGTTTTTCCTGGATTTGCAGACGTCTGGCATAAACCTCCACCAGGCGCGCCAATTTGGAAATGCCAAGCACGCGCCCCTTGGGCAGATAGCCGATGCTGATTGTGCCGAAGAACGGTTGCAAATGGTGTTCGCAGGTGGAATAAAATTCAATATCTTTCAGCACCACCATTTCTTCGCAGGAACCTTCTGTAAAGGTTTTTAAGACGTCCTGCGGTTTCATTTTGTAACCGCCAAAGAGTTTTTGCCAACTGCGCACGATACGTTTGGGCGTTTCCAGTAATCCTTCGCGGGCCGGGTCGTCGCCGATATAGGCTAAAATTTCACGCAGGTTTTGCAAAATCTTTTCTTCGGTTAGCGGATGTTTATCAGTTTGTGCATTTGCAGGCTTAACCGGGCTGTGGGATGTTCTTTTAGCAGTTTTACGCATAAGTCAATGTTCTCCTGTTTGTTACTTTCGGGTTGAAGATAAATACGGGTGTGGTCGTTTTCATACGCATAGTATTTCTTCAAATCTGTTAAATCGGTGTCCTGTCCGACGACAATTTTGATAATATCCGCCTTTTTTAGCATTTCCGGACTGACGTATTTTTTGGGTGATACACACACAAAATCCGCTTGGCTGACGTTGCAGTCGCGTGCGCCGTTTGTTTCCAGGTGTACGGTGTAGCCGTGCTTTTTAAGCAGGGCAATCAGCGCGGGCAAATCTTGCTCGGTGGGTTCTCCGCCTGTAATAATAACGGTTTTTACCGGGTATTGTGCCAGGTCATTTAACAGAGCCTCTGCGCCCATTTCCTTGCCTGCGCCAAAGGCATATTTGGTATCGCAAAAGGAGCAGTTCATAGAGCAGCCGGACAGACGCAAAAAAACAGCGGGCATACCCGTATGGCGGCCTTCTCCTTGGATAGAATAAAAAGTTTCGTTAACCTTCCACGACGGCTGCGGCATTGTCGCTCTCCCAAATTTCCAATGTTTTTAGTTTTAAATCTTTTTTTGCCAGTTCTGCGCCGATTTTTTGGAACAGGTAATCGGCCAAATTTTCTGCGGTGGGATTTTCCACCAAATCGTTCAAAAAGCGGTGGTCTGGCAAGTTGTCGTCCAACAATTTTTTAATAACCTTAAAATCGCAGACCATCCCGTCCGGGCGTATTTCGCCCTCAATCACAAAAACAGCCTTCCAGGTATGCCCGTGCAGATTATGGCAGGGGCCGTCGTATTGCGGCAGACGGTGGGCCGAACTGAAAGAGCGGATAAGTTTTACTAACATTTATTTCTCCTCGGGAAGTGTATTAAAAATTTGTTGCATATAAATAAGGCATAAAATGATTTGGGCAAAGGTAAACAGCGGAATATTCCAGTATAGCCGTGCATACCACAGCGCAGACAACGGCCCCAGCATAAAAAAAGCCCATTTAAAAATAATCTTGCGCGGCAGTGCGCTGCGGGTAAACAGTTTGAAAAACATTCCCACCGCCCCGGCTACACAAAAGCCGAAAAGCATAACAAGCGGAATAGCAACAAGTGCTGACAGGCACGCCATTACCATTAGTGCCGAGGCCAAAGAGTCTTTTTGCTTGGCTAAATTATCTTGCGAGGTTACAAACGTCAGTTGTGGCGGAAGGTCCCGGCTTTGCACCCCGTTGGCGGCCGGCATATAGAGTTTATTTCCGCTGACTAACATTAAAATTTGCTCCTTTACCATATCCGCTTGTGTGGGCGGTGTGGTGCGTGAGGCATCAAACACCAGTTTTACATCACTGTCCGGCACGGTAACGCTGACCGCGTTTTTTGGTGCCGCCAATACACCTTTTTCAAAGGTAACTTCGGGGAAGTTTTTAAGCAGGACAGGCAGATTTTTATCAATATATGAACCCGCAAAAAAGTAGAAAACAACCAGCGAGAGCATAAACAGATAAATGCCGAACGCAATCATTTGTCCCCGCGTGGCAAAGGCCAGGCGGTGATAGAAACGGAAGGAAAAAATACTTTTTATATGCAACCAAATCATATGTCCATTATAGCAATTTGGGGGTTATTTTTTGTTCTGGCAGGTAAGCGGAGTTCCCAAAAAGTAGATTTGGTTCTTTTTAAACACGCAAGTAAGTTTGGCTGATTGCGGTGAGCCGTTTGCCGCAGGGGGCAAACCCTTTAAACAAGATATCCGCGTGCAGGAATAGGTTTTGCCGCACTCGGGAAAAGACGAGGTGGGAAAATTATCAATAAACCACGAAAAGGATAAATTGTAGTTGAGTGCTTTTAAAAAATTATCACAAGTCAGTTCGCCCTCAAAAGTGCAGGCGGGTTCGGCGGAGGAATTTTCGGTCGTCAGCGTTTGGGCGAGCAGGGTGTATCGTTCTGTATCTATGGGGTCGCCTTGTACGCGGTACACATCAAAGCATTTAAAGCCCGGTTTCTCTTTGGACGAGCAGAAAAATTGGTTAAAAATATCGTTGCCCGGGCAGGTGTCCTCCACGGCTGCGCCGTCGGTGGATAAATATTGCGGGGCTTCACGCACCGTTTGCGGTTTTTTACTGCCGCCGTCTGCCGCTTGGATAGCGGTGGCGCCCAGGATCAAGAATAAAAATAAAAATTTTTTCATAAGGGTATAGTAGCAAATTTATTTTTTTGTGCCGGTGTAAAAAATGATTAGTTCTTGTTTTTCCGTACGCACGCGGACGGGCGCGTACTTCTGTATGTTGCAAGTGCGGGCGGAATTTATTAAGATATATCCGTATTATCATCTCTATATTGTAAAGAGGGCTTATGTCCAATAACTTTTTTTCCTTTTTTTCCAAAAAAGAAGTTCCGTCCGTTGAAATTAATACTTTAACTCCGGAAATGTTTTCCTTTTTAAGCCAGTTCCCTACGGCTATTTTGCTGTTAGATGCTACGGGAAAAATTGCCTTTGCTAACGCCAGCGCGGCGACGTTACTCCACAGTAAAGTATCTTCTTTAACCGGGGCCAAGGTGGACCGTTTCGGCCTGACAATGCCGCAGGTGCGTACAATGGCGGAGGATAAAACCGCCAAAAAGGTGGTAATCCAACTCGTCAACCGGGATGCCGATGCCGTTTTTGTCAGTGCGGGTGCGAGCAATTTGGCCTCCACTCCGTTTATTATGCTGACGTTTGAAGCCGTGCCGCTTTTCAAACAACTAACAGCGGAAAAAAACTTTTTATCTTCTTTGTTGGACGGATATCCCTGTGCGCTTGCATTGCAAAATTTTGCGGGCGTTTGTACTTTGTGGAATAATGCAGCGGCCAAGTTGTTCGGCCATAAGTCGGCGGATGTAACAGGCAAAAGTATTTATGACTTTTTACCCAAGGAAATTATCCCGTCCGTCAAGCGCGTGGATGAACAGGTCCGCACCAAACTGGAACCGCGCGAGGGCGTACAACTGACGTATCGCAATACCAAGGGGGAGGAACGCGCCCTGAGTGTAAGCAAAACCTTGGTAAAAGGCGATAACGGCAAACCGCAATTTATTTTAACCTCGTTTGAGGACTGCACCGAGCGCCGTAATTACGAGCAGGACCTGTTGCAAAACCGTACTTTGCTGCGTGCTGTTTTGGATAACGTACCTTTGGGGCTTTATACGCGCGATTGCGACAACGAAATGACCTTTTACAACCGGCAGAGTATGACGGTGCTGGGCGAAACGGATGCAAAATGCGTCAATACCCCGCATCCGTATCAGGATAAAAATGTGGTGGCCGAGCATCATATCCGCGAACAAGAAGTTTTGAAAGAGGGAAAAATTCAAGACTATCCTTCCGAAGAATATGTGGACCACCACGGAAATAAAAAAATTTTACACTTAATCAAGGTGCCGCTTATGGATGCGGGGCCAAAACCCTTGGTGCTTTCTATTGTGGAGGACATCACCGAACGCCGCCAACAGGAAGAAAAAATTTCCCGTATGAACAGTATCCTTTCCGCCATTTTGCAAAATGCGCCTATCGGCCTGTATGCCCGTGGAGAGGACGGGACAATGTGGTTGCGCAACAAAAAATGCTGTGATATTTTTGGCGAAAAAGAGGAGGCCTTCTCTCTGGATGGTGCCTTGCCGCACGAAACGCCGGACCAAGTCAGCCAGTATATCACGCGTGAACACGATTTGTTAAAACAGGGCAAAACCCTGGATATCCCGGAGGAAGAATATGTGCTTGGCTCCGGCGAAAAGAAACTTTTGCATATGATTAAAGTGCCGATTACGGGTACTAATGGCGAACCCAATATGGTGATTACCCTGGCCGAAGATATCACGCAAAAGAAAGAGCAGGAAAAGGCTTTGATAGAAAATAAAAATTTCCTGCAAACCTTGTTGGACCAAGTGCCGGTGGCTATCTATTCACGCGGGGTGGACAAAAAAATCTCGTATGTAAACCGCCGCGCCTTGGAACTGTTCCCCGACGAAAATCCGGAAAAAGAGGACCCTTTCTATATCCAACGCGAAGACAGCATTTTCCACGACGGCAAAATGGTGGAATTTCCCGAGGAGTGGTACACCACCAAGCGCGGGGATAAAATCCTCTTGCATTTAATTAAAGCCCCGGTTTTTGACAAAGAGGGCAAGCCCTTTATGGTGCTGACGGTGGCGGAGGATATTACGCAAAAGAAAGCGCAGGAAAAGGCTATTGTCAATGCGCGCAACTTCTTGCAGACGGTTATTAACAACCTGCCTGTTTCCTTGTCTGTAAAAGATTACGACGGAAAATATATTTTGTGGAACAAAAAGGCCGAGGAAATCTTTGGCGCACTTGCCAAGGATGTTATCGGCAAGACCTCGTACCGCGCGGACTTGAACAAGGACCAGGCGGAGTTTGTACGCGAGTCCGATTTGCGTGTGTTTGATAACAAGCGCGAACAAAATATTCCGCAGGAACTTATATCCACGGCTACCGAGGGCGTAAAGATTATGCACACAGTTAAAACGCCGCTGTTTAACGAGGACGGCACCCCCAACTGTCTGCTTTCTGTTTCGGAAGATGTTACCGCCAAAACGCGTATGGAAAAGCAAATCCGCGAAGCGAGCGACAAAAACACTCTCTTGGTTGAAAACGCCCGCGAAGGAATTGCCATTTTGGAGGACGGCAAAATTATCTACGCCAACCGCGCCTTGTGCAGTTTGTTGGGATATGAAGATTTAGCCACCGTAAAAGGCAAAGCACTGTTGGACTTGGCAGTTGAGGATCACCGCTTGTTTTTAAAGGATAAATACGATGCTGTGGTGGCCGGGGCCGATGATGCTTCCTCTGCCATTGATTTGCGTATGATTAAAAAGAACGGGGCGGAAATAGAAGCCGAGTTTGCCGCCGTGGCCTCTACTTATTTGGGCCGGCGCATTGTGCTGGGCTTCGTGCGTGATGTAACGGGGGCCAACCGCACCCTGCGCGAGGTAAAAAATGAGCGCGCCAATTTCCGCGCCGCGTTTGAAAAATGCGTAACCCCGGCATTTATCTTATCGCATAAGGGATATATCAGCGTAATGAACGAGTCCTGCCGCAGTTTGTTTGCCCTTACGGAAGCGGATAAGAATTTCTACCGTAATGTCTATATAAAACCGGCCATTTCGCTCTCTGCGCGTAAACTGTTGCGTGCGGGGCAACCGGCCCAAATGGATTATACCTTTGATTTTGACCGCGCCGCGCGGCAGTTCCCCGGGCGCGTAAAGGGTACAGGCAAAATGCCGCTCTCCGTCAGTTTTGTGCCGATAAATAAGCGCGATGCAAAGGACGGCTCTATTGAGGCCGACTATGTGGTGTTTTTGGAGCCTAAAAAACAGCACACTCCGCTGCCGCCCGCCCCGCCGGTGCACGAAGTCATCACCAAAACTCCGCAGGAAATGCTTGTTTTGCCCAACAGCGAGCCTTACGCGCTGTGCAAGGATACTTGGCAAATTGACGTATGCAATGATTTATTTTCTTCCTTGTGCCAAAGACCGTTGGACGGGCTGACGGGAAAAGATATCCGCAGTATGTTTGATGAAGAATCCCGCAAGCGGTTGGAAACCGATTTAAAGGACCTCTTGCAGGACGGCACCTTGGTCAACCGCGAGTACCATATTTTGCTGGGTAACGGCCCGGAAAGCACAGCCGTTCGCCTGACGGCTATCAAGGAAACGGACGGACGGTATTTGTTTGTGTTCCGTAATATGGCATTTCACCGCCAAATTATGAAGATTTTAGAGGAGCGTTCCGCCCAACTAAACGCTTTGTTGGAAGCCACCGACGGTGTGGTCTTTACTGTATTGTTTGAAAACGGACGTTTCGGACACATTGAACAAGCGGGTAAACCGCTTGCGCACAAGTTGGGTTTTTCGCAGGATGAGTTGGTGCATAAGAATTTTGCCGATTTGTTTGACGATAAAAACCGCGGCGAAAAATTTTGCGCGTCCGTCTTGGCTCGCGCCCAAGAGGAACTGGCCTTGCAAGGCAAAACGTCCTTTAAACTGCCGGTACGCAGAAAGGACGGCACTACTTTTGAAGCGCAAACCGTATTGACCGCGCTGGATATGCCGGGGAAAGATTCGGCCTTGGTGGTGGTGCACGATTTGTCCGAGCAAATGGACCGTATGTCCAAAGACTCCAAGGAAGCGCAGGAATTAAAAAGCGTCCGCCAAGCTCTGCCCGGCCTCTATTTAAAAACCGATAATAACGGCCGGGTGTTGGAAGTGTATTCCAACTTGGACTATTTAAATAACCAGCAGGCCGCGGAACTGTTTTTGGATAAAAAACCCGCCGAATATTGGCCGGAGGAAGCCGCCGGACGGGCGCTGTTTGCTATTAAGGAATCGTTATCCATTAACGTAAGTTCCAACTTTGAGTTTTCGTGGACGGTGCCGGACAAACTGCGCCACTTTGAAGCAAGCGTAACGCCCATTTCCGGGCGGGATGAGGCTGTCCTGTGGGTAAAGGACGTTTCCAACTCCCACGCATACGACGAGCAAATACACGAACTGTATCATTTAACAAGCGAACCGGGGCTTTCTATTACCGACCAGGTAAATAAAGTATTGGCTTTTGGTTTAAAGGCGTTCCGGGCGGACGTGGGGCTTGTTCTGCGGTTTGAACAAGGCAAATTGGGCTTGGAAAGCCACGTCGTGTACGTTACTAAAAATGATTTTCATTTGGAGCGCCATATGGAATTTCCGGTAGAGGAATGTTTGGTAGATGTTCCCGATGGAAATGTGGTTATGTTCCCGGATTTGGGTAATGCTTCCTGTGAGCATTGTTTGCATAAGGAAAAGAACTTCGGCTCCTTGGCTGCGGCCCCTTTGTATGTGGGGGGAAAGGTGCAGGGCGCGCTGTGTTTTGCTTCCCGAGCCTCCCGCCGCAGTTTTGACGACGGAGCCGAGGAACTGTTGGGAATTATGGCGCGGCTGCTCGGCCTGCGCATAGAATTGCGCCAAACCGGCAAGCAGTTGGGCGAGGCTTCGCGCTCCTTGGCGCGGACGCTGGAATATGTGGAAATGCCCGCCGCTATTATTGACCTGGATTATCAGACAACCTTTGTGAATAATGCCCTGTTGCAGACGACGGGCAAGCGCATTGGCAATATGCTGGGACACGACTTTTTTGCAACGGTTATCCGTAATGACGATTTATCCAAACGGATGTTCAAATCGGCCGAAAATTCTGCCGCGGGAAACGCGTTTCAAGTGCGTATGGATTTATTGCACGAAAACGGTCTCTACCAAGATACCGCGTGGGACGTGTATGCGTGCAAAAATTCCGACGGAGAGATTGACGGCTATGCTTTAATCGCCTCCGGCAATTAAGTTTTCGTTTAGCAGTAGTGTTATTTAAGGGACGGCCTGTATTTTTCAGGCTGTCCCTTTTTGTGCTAATACTCTAATAGTGTGGCTCCATTAGTCAAAAGAGGGGAAAAGGCAAGCCGTCCGCAGGACTTCTTTTTAAAGGGTTGTTTTATTTTTTTTTTTTGTTAAAATTTTGAAAATTAAGGCCGGATATACCCGGATGTATCCGGTATATAAAAACGCGTATAAAAGGCCTTTTTGCCTAAATATAAAGACCTTAAAAAGGAGAAAAATGAAAGGAGTTACTTCTATGGTGTCATTCCCGAACTCAGCGGGCCGCTCCACTCTTGGGAATGACGGTTTAACAACAAGTGGCCGCACGGCAAGAGCCTTTGTCAAACGGTTGGTTGTTTTGTTTCTGATTACTCTATTTGCGGCGGTAAATGCTCCGGCGGAAATCATTTCCGCGGTGTCGTATAATCCGTCTCGTATGGGCGATTATGTTTATTTAAAGGTAGCCGATAAGGCTAATTTAAAAGGCGGTATTGAATCCAATACGATGACGGTCCGTTCCGGCGGTACTGTGAGCGCCAGTTCACCTAATTTAAATTATAATGTTCCCGCCGTGGTGGGGGAGTCCGGCTCTACGCTTGATATGCCGAACACGGCTATCCACGGGGCGGCGGCCAATACTTATGATAACTATCAGGCCGTCAATACGGGTACACCTAATGCACTTTTAAATAAAGTGTATGTAAACGGCGGAACGACAACGGTCAAAAGCGATTCGTATATATCCACGTTAGATGCGGTAAACCGCTTAAAACAGAAAGCGGCCACTCTGCGCGTTAATAAATTATCTGTCAGCGGCTCAGAGGATGCAAGCCTTTATGATGAAGCCACAACGGACGGGTTTACATTATCCGGGAACGATATTCCGCAGCCGACATCTTCGCACGTCAATACAGGCGCGGCACTTAGCAACTGCACCTTAAAATGGGAAGAGCGCGTAACAAGCAATAACCAAAAGGTAAAACTTTTGGCGCTTGCAAATTGTAATGGCAGTTCCGATGGGGATTTCTCCGGAAGCGAAAAGTGTACTTGGGGCAGCAAGGGCAATTTAATAAGTTGCCAAATAAGAGAATCTACCTATTGTCAATTATTAGATAATGGTTTAAGCCAAGTTGAGATTATGGTATCTTCTACTTGTGGGGCGGACCGCTATGTGGCTAATTCGTTGTCTGCATGCCCGACGGCCACGAGAGGCGCAACCTGCGTGGTGCGGGAACAACACAGTAACCGTATTGCTTGTAGATATGGGCAAATAAGTTCGTCCAAAACGGTAACAATGTGCCAAGGACGGATTTATACGGCAACTTGTAAACCTTCAAAATTATAGCATTAGGCGACTCATTTACCCCGGGGTACTATAAAAGGTCCCCGGGGTTTTTAAGTGTTTTTAAGGCTAACTATTTGCCCCAAATTTGTCTGGCTTTGGCATTGTCCGGCTGGACGGTTTGTGTTTCCAAATCTACGCGCCACTTACCGCAAGGAAAGGTGGATGCTTTTAATTGGGCGGTATTTACTCCTGTGCGGGCTTTGGCGTGGCAATAGACGGTAAATCCTCCCTGTGTGTTTAATTCCTGCACTTGCAACAGGCGCTCGCTTAACATAAATACGGCCCCTTGGCGGTTGTAGGACTTATTCATTTGATAGAAATATTTGTCTATTTTTGGCCCCGCCACGCGGGAGAGCAAAGCCTTGGCCTGCGATTCCTTGCTAATGGGTTGTGCGCCCCTTTTAGCGGTTTTTTCGGCCTGCTGTTGGCGTTGTTCGTTTAAATAAGCGTTGCGTCTGGTTTGCAGGCGGGTGGCGGCCTCTTCAATTTGTTTTAATCGTGCGGGATTTTCATACTCCTTATACGTCAGTTTTACAAGGCCGCTGTTTGAAACCGCACCTTTGGGGTCTGTGGTTACTTTGGTGGTGTTTACTAAATTGGAGTGCGTTACCTTAAAGGTTATTTTTCCCGGGGTGTATTTGCGTGCGCGGCCATAGTAAGCCAGGCGGGCGTCAAAATCTTTATTAAAGTCCAGCGTTACTTCGCTTTTGTCGCTGCGCCAGCAACAAGCATTTACGCAAGATTTTTTTAAATCCACCGCTTCGGCGGCCTCTTGCGGCCAAAAATGAAGATTAAATTGGTAGCAAGAGTCGTATTGTTTGCCGTCAAAGTCCAGTTTCTTGGCGGAAACTTCCAACCAAGGTTTTGTGGTGGCTACGCCGGAGTTGTTTAGCGGCGTATAACAAGCGGAAATTAGGCAGGCAAGCATTGCGCCGCAAAGTATTTTTTTCATACACTTTATTATAGTAACTTTTTTACAGAAAGGAGCATTTTGTGAAATTTATCCTGCCGTTAGTGGAAAACTTGCCGTATATTCCGGACAAATATAACGTGTTGATTGCGCAAATTATGTCTGCGGTACTGTTTGTGCTGATATTGTATGTGTTGGCGCGCATTAGCACTTGGTTTTGCAATACTTATTTGAGCAAACTGGTGCAGAAATTAAACTCCGAAAAGTGGTTTAATGCAATGCAAGAACACCGCTTTTTTACTGCGCTTGGTGTGGTGGTGGCTGCGCTGGTGGGCATTAATCTGCATCCGGCCTTTATTTCCGAGGATATCACTTGGCTGGCAACCTTAATGGGTAAACTGACGGGCCTGTTCGTGGTGATTAGTTTTTCGTGGCTGATTAATGCGCTCTTGGATACATTATCCCACCTGTACGGGCGCAACCCGAATATCCCCATAAAGGGGCTTGTGCAGGCGGTAAAAATCGTCGTCTTTTTGGGCACGGGGCTTTTTATATTGTCCTTGGTGTTGGGGCGCAAACCAATGTATATTATTACGGGTTTATCCGCTTTGGCAGCCGTATTTTCTTTAATTTTTAAAGACCCGATTTTAGGATTTGCCGCCAGTATTCAGTTGACTACAAACAAACTGATTAAAATAGGCGACTGGATTACCGTAGATTCTGCCGGGGCTGACGGAAATATTATTGATATTTCGCTTACCAGTGTGCGCGTGCAAAACTTTGATATGACGATTGTCAGCGTGCCGACTTACGATATGATTTCCAAACCGTTTAAAAATTGGAGCGGTATGTATGCAGCCAAGGCCCGGCGTATCCAGCGCAGTATTTTAATTGATGTGGATACGGTTAAATTTTTGGATAGCGATATGTTGGCGCGGTTGAAAAAAATTGAACTGTTAAAAGATTATTTGGCGGATAAAGAGGCCGAAATTGCGGCCTTTAATGCCAAGCGCAACGTAAAGGAAAATTTGATTAACGGACGGCATTTAACAAACCTGGGTACTTTCCGCCATTATGCGGAACTGTATTTGGCTTCGCGTCCGTATGTGGTATCAAATGACTCCAATTTTACTTTAATGGTCCGCCAATTAAAGCAAGAGTCTCAGGGTCTTCCGTTGGAAGTGTATTGTTTCTTAAACACGACGGTTTGGACCGATTACGAAGCGTTGCAGAGTGATATTTTTGACCATTTATTTGCTGTATTGCCGCAGTTTGGCCTGTATGCTTACCAACAGCCCAGCGGGCGGAATATTGCGCAAGGTATGGCAAATTTGTTGGATAACGCGCCCAAAGCGTAAAATTGCAGGTTTTGTTTGGCGTTCGCCCTAGTGCCTGTTTAGGCGCTAGGGCGTTTTTCGTGGAAAATTTTTGTCATATCCTCCCTCCCCGGGCGGCACCCTAGCGGGCTACTCAACAGCGGAAATGACGACAAGCAAAAAGGCAAAAGCAAAAGTCATCCCCGAGGGTTTTGGCGGCCCGCAGGGTTCGGGGATCTCGTAGCGGTGTCGTAAGGAAACAAGTCCGACGAACAACAGATCCTGGACTACAACTTTCCAGGATGACGGCAACGACAAACAACAGATTCCCGACTACGACATTCGGGAATGAGATCAAAAGGAAGCCCCGAAGGGTTTTGGCGGCCCACGAGGACCCGGCGCGGAGCGTTCCAGAATCTAATCCTAGTTTTATAACAACAGATCCTGGACTACGACTTTCCAGGATGACGGCAACGACAACCAACGGATTCCCGAGCACTATCGTTATTACACTTCTTTCGTTTGAAAGCACCATAAAAAAAGCCCGGCAATCAAAATGCCGGACTTTGGGTTTTGTAGGGAACCTCTGTAAATTCTACGGAATAGAATCCATAATTTTACGCAATTCTTCTTCACTTTTATCGCGCACTTCTACGGTTTTTTCCTTTCCTTTGGCGCCTTTTACAATAATAATGCTTTCTTCTGCCACGTTAAAGAAATCAGCCAGGAAGGTTTTCATAATGGCATTGGCGGCATCATCATCTACCTTTTTATTTTTAATCTTTACACGCAGTACGCTTCCAATGCGGCTAATTACCTCATTGCGTCCGGCGGTTGGGATTAAACGGACCTTTATAATCATAAACCCTCCAATGTTGTGGCAAATAAACGGCTGCCAATTCGCGGCAAGGTAGAGCCTTCCTCTACCGCCACCCTAAAATCTTCGCTCATCCCGAGAGACAAATACCGCTCGCCCCCGGGAAAATCTTGGTCAAAGGCTGTTTTGACCTGTTTAAAAATTTGGTGCAATTCCTCTTCGGATGCGCCTTGCGGAGCAATACCCATATACCCGCAAACTTTAATGTGTTCTAATTCCGCCAGTTTTTTGACTAATTTCCGCGCTTCTTCAAGCGGCAAGCCGGACTGGGTGTCTTTTTGCGTCAGTTTTATTTGTATAAGCGCACGGATGGTTTTTCCTTCCGGCGCAGTACGGTTCAAAGCCAAGGCGGTTTCTTCGCTATCCAAGGAGTCTATAAAGTCAAACAACCGCGCGGCCTTTGCCGCTTTATTTTTTTGTAAATGACCGATAAAATGTTTAACGGTTTTATACTTTGCAAAAACGGAACTTGTCCAACGTTTTTCAGCCTGTTGGACCCGAGATTCGCCGATATGCCGGATAAGGCCGCTATCCAAGAGCGTTAAAACATCTTTGTCTTGTGCGTACTTGGTTACCGCCATTAGGGATACATCCTGCGGGTTCCGGCCCGCCTTTTGGCACGCGGCGCACAGGGCAGACTCTACAAATTGCACATTTTTTATGAGTTCTTCTTCCCTGGTCATAAAAATCCCTTGACATATTATATCAAAATTTACTTTAATTGGGAAATTTTTTCTATTTGTACCCGTCGGGCACTCAACGGGGACGCGGTTAATTTTATACAATATATATTATGCAACGGGAAACAAAACGCAGTATGATTCTTATTTCCGCAGCCAACGGCCTTTTGCTCTTTGGCTATGGGCTTTCTTTACCGTTTTTTACCATTTATTTAATTACCCAACGGCATTTAACCCCCTCTTTGGCCGGCCTGGTGATAGCATTAGCCGGGCTGTCGCGCTGTGTATCCAGTGCTATCAGCGGTGAACTGGCTGATGCGTTTGGACGGAAAAATGTAATGATGTGGGGATTGTTTTCCCAAATTGTAGCAATGTTTGCGCTGGGGCTGTGTATTGAACTAAAAGTAAATGTGGGCTGGATGCTTATTTGGTACTTTTTAACCACCTTTTTGGGTGCTTTTTTCCGTCCGGCCTCTAATGCGTGGGTAACGGATAATACCACGCCAAAAGACCGCGTGGAAGCCTTTGGCATTATCCGCATCGGGCTTAATATCGGTTGGGCATTAGGCCCGGCTATGGGTGGATTTTTGGTACGCTATTCGTATAGTATGGCCTTTTATTTTACGGCTATTTTATATGCTGTTACTATTTTGTATTTGGGCCGCTTGGTGCAGGATAACCATATTCCGTGCAAATCCCGCAAACCCAGTTTTGTTTCCACTTTGCTTGCTTTGAAAGATACGCGGCTTGCCAAGATGTGCTTGTATGTACTGCTGATTACGGCGGTAAACTCCCAGTTGGTGGTGGGGCTTTCGGTGCATTGTAAGCAATATTTGCATATGCCGGAATATTATATTGGGTGGCTGTTTACCGTAAATGGTCTGGTGGTGGTTTTTTTGCAATATTGGGGTACTGTGCTAATGAGCAAAATCCGCCTTTCTACGGCAATGCTGCTAGGTTGTCTGGCTTATGCGGTGGGGTTCGGTTCGGTGGGCTTTTTTAACAGTTTTCTTTTAATTGCTTTCGGTGTGTTTTTAGCCGGGGTGGGGGAATTGCTTGTATCGCCCGGAGAACAAACCTTGGTGTCCAATATCGCTTCGCGCGAAACCCGCGGGCGGTATTTGGGGATGTTAATGGTATTTTATAATTTAGGTTCAGCGGTCGGTTTTTTTATAGCGGGTCTGTTGGGCGATTATGTGGCCCCTCATTATTTGCCGGGTCCGTGGCTGATTGTGGGCGCGGTAGCCGTGTTGGCGGGTATCGGTTTTTGGCGTATGCGTTACAGCCTTACGGACAGCGAGGACGGCAAGACAAACGTCCCTGTGCCGATTAAAAAAGATACAATTACTTTAAACTAATTAAGGAGAGTCGTATGAGAGGAATTGTTTTTGCGTTGCTGACGTTAGTCTTGGGGGCTTTGATTGGCCTGGGCCTGGAAAAACTGGCCGCCTATCTGCCCCAACAGTTAGACCACGCCTTAACGCGCGTTTACACGGTGGGGATTCACCCTTTGGCCCTGTGCGTGAGTATTTGCGGAATTATCGGCTTGGTGTTGGGCTATTTGATTATTGCCAAATTTGTGCGTAAATAATATGAACTTAATTTTAGCCTCCAAATCCCCGCGCCGCATTGCGCTGTTAAAGGAATTAGGGTTTACTTTTGATATTATTCCGTCCCAAAACCCCGAAACAAGCACCAAAAAGCGCCCCGCGGCCCGCGTAAGCGAACTGGCGGAACAAAAAGCCTTTGATGTTGCCCAAAAATATCCGGGTGCGGTGGTAATCGGCGCAGATACGTTAGTATTTTGCAAGGGGGAAATTATCGGCAAACCCAAGGATAAAAAGGATGCCTTGCGTATTTTAAACAAGTTAAACGGCTCCTGGCAGTCCGTTTATACCGGGGTGTGCATTATGTGCCTAAACGAGCATAAAATGCTCTATGGGTACGATATTTCAAAATGTAAGGCGCGAACTTTGTCGCCAGAACAACTGGACCACTTAGCCGGGAAACATATGGATAAAGCCGGTGCCTATGCCGTGCAGGACGAGGAAGACCCGTTTATAGAGCGTATCGTCGGCAGCCGCAGTAATGTGGTGGGGTTTCCGGTGGAATATTTCCAAAAATTATTTAAGGAGTTTTTAGCATTATGAAAGAAGTGGATTTGCTTATTATTGGTGCCGGGCCTGCCGGGTGTAGCGCGGCTATTTATGCGGTGCGGGCGGGGGTAAAACCCGTGATTGCCGGCGGTGCGGTTCCGGGCGGACAATTACTGACTACGCCGGATATTGAAAACTACGCCGGGTTTGTTAATCCCGTAGGCGGGTTTGAATTAATGGACAATATGCACAAACAATGCAAACGCCTGGGCGTGGAATTTACGCCGGAAGAAATTGCCAAAGTGGAGGGGGAAAAATCGCCTTTTACGCTTACAACGACCGACGGCAAGCAATATTTGGCGAAAAGCGTTGTCGTTGCCACGGGGGCCAAGGCCCGGTGGCTGGGGTTGCCCGGTGAGGAAAAATTTATCGGACGCGGCCTTTCAGCCTGTGCCACTTGCGACGGATTTTTTATGCGCGGCAAAACGGTGTGCGTCGTGGGGGGCGGCAATACGGCTTTTGAAGATGCTCTCTTTTTATCGCAATTTTGTCCCGAAGTGAATTTAATTCACCGCCGTGATGCTTTCCGTGCCGACCAGGTAACGGTTGAAAAGGTAAAGTCCAACCCTAAAATTAAACTGGTGCTTAACAGTGTGCCTGTGGAACTTTTGGGCGGTGAAACGCTGGAAGGCGTAAAGGTAAAAAATGTAAAAACAGGAGAAATCGGCCAAATTTCCTGCTCTGGCTTGTTCGTAGCCATTGGCGCCGAACCGCAGACAGCCTTTTTAAAGGATTCTTTGGTGGCGCTTGCCGATAATGGGCTTGTGCTTGCGGACGAGCGCACGCATACCACCATTGAAGGCATTTTTGCAGCGGGTGATTGTGCCGATAAACACTACCGGCAGGCAATTATCGCCGCCGGAAACGGAGCCAAAGCGGGTATTGAAGCCGCCGCTTTTGTGAATTTGCACCGTTAGTCTTGCTTTTTGATAAAAAACCCCGTGCGTATTTTTTCGTGCGGGGTTTTTATGTAGCGTTCCCGCGTGGGTAGTCCAAATTTAGTAAAATATATATTCTATGATAGAGATTAAAGACCTTTCCTTCCATTTTGGCTTGCGCACTTTGTTTGAAGATACCTCCGTAATGATTCAAGACGGACAAAAAGTGGGCCTTGTCGGCCCGAACGGGTGCGGTAAAAGTACGCTTTTTAAACTGATTGAAGGAAAGTTCTCCCCCGACGGAGGAAAAATAGACATCTCCCGCGGTACGCAAATTGCATCCGTGGCGCAGGAAATTACGGATCCGTCGGTACCGCTGCTAGATTATGTTTTGTCTGCGGATAAGGAATTGTCCTCTTTGCAAAAAGAATTGGAAAATCCCGCCATTTCTGGCGAACGTATGGCAGAAGTGTTTGATAAATTGGAGTTTTTGGGGGCGCACAGTGCCGAGGCCCGTGCAAGTGCTATTTTAAGCGGGTTGGGGTTTTTAAATGCCGACTTTTGCCGCCCGTTAAAGGAATTTTCCGGCGGTTGGCAAGTGCGTGCTAATGTGGCGGCTTGCTTGTATGCGCCGTCTAACTGCTTGCTGTTGGACGAACCCACCAACCACTTGGATTTGGAAACCGCAATGTGGCTGGAAAATTACCTTGTCCGTTTGGACAAAACCGTTTTTATCATCAGCCACGACCGCCATATTTTAAACCGTCTGTGCGATAAAATTATCCACGTGGAGGACGGACAGTTAAAACTCTACAACGGAAATTATGATACTTATGAGCGCACCCGTGCGGCCGCCATTGAGGGCTTGCGTTTGGCGGCTGCCAAGCACGAGCGTGTGGTAGCGCATTTGCAGTCGTTTGTGGACCGGTTCCGTTACAAGGCTACCAAGGCCAAACAGGCGCAGAGCCGTATTAAAATGATTGAAAAATTAGGAGCCGCGCCGCAAATACCCAAAGACCCTGAATCCCATTTTGAATTTCCGTCTCCGGTGCGTTTGCAAAATTCCTTAATCACTATTGAAAACGGCGTAGCCGGGTATGACGATAAGCCTGTTTTGAGCGGTTTAAATTTGCGCATAGAACCGGATGACCGCATTGCGCTGTTGGGGGCAAACGGAAACGGTAAATCTACCTTGGCTAAAATTTTGTCTCACCGCTTGCTTTTGATGAGCGGCAAAATGACTGTTGCCAAAAAAATGAAGATTGCGTATTTTTCCCAGCACCAGACCGAAGAGTTGGACGTGGAAAAAACACCGTATGAGCAACTTTCCGCCGTAATGCCCTTGGCTACGGAAACGCAGGTCCGCGCGCAGTTGGGCGCGTTTGGCTTGAACAAGGCCAAGAGCGATACGGAAATCGGTAAACTTTCAGGGGGCGAAAAATCCCGCCTGCTCTTGGCGCTTATTACCAAAGATGCCCCTCACTTGCTTATTTTGGACGAACCTACGAACCATTTGGATATCCAATCCCGCCAAGCACTCTTGGAAGCATTAAATGAGTACCAAGGGGCGGTGGTGCTGATTACGCACGATTTGCACGTTATTGAACTCACTTGCGATACCTTGTGGATTGTCCGCCACGGTACTTGCCAGACTTTTACGGGTGATTTGGACGATTATAAAGCCCAACTCTTAAAAAATAACGACCGCAACGACCTGGCAAGCGACAAAATGACTTCCAAAGAGGCTCAGCGTAAGGCCGCCGCCGAGCGGCGCGCGCGCGTTGCTCCGCTAAAAAAAGAAATCCGCGCGTTAGATGAAAAAATAGAAAAACTATCCGCCCGGAAAAAGACGTTGGAGGAACAACTGGTGGCTGAATATTCGGCGGACGGGAGCATTGAATTGGCACTTTTAAATGACCAGTTAAAAAATGCCGAAGAAGATTGGTTGCGCTTAAACGAAGAATGCGAGGCCGCCTTGGTGGAGGATAAGTAATGAACGCTTTTGAATTATTGCCCGGATTTTTGCAAAATGCCCTAAAACGCTTGGATATTACGGAGCCAACCCCCGTACAGGAGGGAGCGATTGCTCCTGCTTTGCGCGGACAAGATGTGTTGGCAACCGCCCAGACGGGAACAGGTAAAACCTTTGCTTTTTTGCTTCCGTTGGCGGCTCGGCTGACGGATAACCCGCAGGAAAATGCGCTTATTTTGTCGCCTACGCGGGAACTGGCCCAGCAAACCTATGCGGAACTTAACAAACTGACAGATGAAGAACATCCGCTGTCCTCTGCTTTAATTATCGGCGGAGATAATATACATAAACAATATGCCGATTTGCGTCGCCGCCCGCGTGTGATTATTGCCACGCCGGGCCGTTTGCTGGACCATATGGCCCGCAAGAGTGTGGATGTTAAGCAGGTGCGCTATTGGGTGCTGGACGAAACGGACCGTATGCTGGATATGGGGTTTATTGATGATATGCGTAAAATTGCCGCTGCCTTACCAACTCCGCGCCAAACGCTCCTTTTTTCGGCTACGCTCCCTAATGAAATTGTAGGGCTTGCCAATGAATTTTTGCACCGGCCTGCCCGCGTAAAAATCGGCTCCGTAACGTCGCCTGCCGATTTGGTGGTACAGGAAATTGTGCAGGTGTCCGTGCGCGAAAAATTGCCGCAGTTACTTCACGAATTAAACACGCGGCCCGGCTCTATTTTGGTATTTACGCGCACCAAACACGGAGCGGAACGCTTGGCGAAGCAACTTAAACTGTATGGACAAAAGGCCAATGCTTTACACGGAGATTTGCGCCAAAACCGCCGCCGCCAAGTGTTGGAATTTTTTAGGAGCGGTGCGGTGCGGGTATTGGTGGCTACCGACGTGGCCGCCCGCGGGATTGACGTGCCCAATTTATCTTGTGTGATTAATTACGATTTGCCCCAGTCCCCCGAAGATTATATCCACCGTATCGGCCGTACGGGCCGCGCGGGAGCGGTGGGGGCGGCGGTATCGCTCATTTCCGACGATATGGATAAGTGGAGCGATATTTGCAAGGTTACTAAATTTTCAATACCGGTCAAAAAAATTCAAAAGACGATTGAGCCTTTACCCGCACCTAAATTTGTAGCGCAGGAAGAAGGCGCGGCTCACGCTAAAAACCGCCGTAAACGCGAGGCCCGCCCGTCCAAGGCAACCGAAGTCGCCAAGCGGTTATTGGCCGAGGGCGAAGTGTATTTGCCCCAAACCCCGCGCGTGGAAGCCGTGCTTAAACCGATTCCGCTTAAAAAGCCTAAAACTTTCCGCAAAGCCGCCGATACCGCGCGGATATTGGGTGAAACCGAACTGCCGAAAAACCCCTTTGCCGTGCGTGTGGGCGCGAGTAAAAAGAAATTAAAGCAGTTGCAGGACAAAAAAGCCTTTGCTCCCCAAGATAGCAAACGCTTTTCCAAGTTCTTCAAACGCAAGAAAAACGGCAGGTAAGCAAATTAGAAGTGAACGGATTGTTTCTGTCTGTCATTCCTAGGGAGTGGCGGCCCGCAAGGTTCGGATACCTGTTGTTTTTGTACTAACGACAGATTTCCAACACAAACCTTTGGAAATGACAAGGAATATCTAATTTTAGTGTAAAAAAGCCCCGGGTTTTATTGCCCGGGGACGTTTTGTTTAGGCAAATTATCGAATCAAATACCCGCCGGCAGAATCCTTAACGGCGTTGCCGCTTGCATCCGTGGCGCCCATAGCAGGGCAAATCCACTCGTATTTTACGTTGCTGCTGGGAGTGCAAGTAAGCGCACTTTTGCCGTAGGTCCCGTGGTTGTAGTACATTTTAAAGCAAAAAGTATCGTTATAAGTATTGGACCCGCTTAACCGGCAGGCGCTGATACCGTCATTTGCGAAAATATATTCAAACTTGCCGATACCGAAATTGGCTTCGGTGGTGCTTGTGGCGTCAAAGAAAGACACGTCCAAGCCGTTTAATTTCGTTGGCGTTTCCGAATTAGCGGAACGGTAGCGCTTGGCGGAGTCAAAAATCGTGCGCAGGTTGACTAACGCTTCCATAGACTCCGCGCGTTGGATAGAGCGGCGGTATTGCGGCAAAGCGATAGCCGTCAAAATACCGATAATCAGTACCACCGCCAGTAACTCAATAAGGGTAAAACCTTTGTTAAATCTCTTCATATAAAAATCTCCTTTACCTTGTTAGTATATCGGTTTTTGGGGGGATTTTCAATATTAACCCTTGTGAACGGCTCAAAAAAGGTTATAATAATTAGTAGCATTTTTATTTTTAAGAGGTTTTATGAAACTTACAAAACACGGTTTTACACTTACCGAACTAATGGCAGTAGTGATTATTATCGGCATTTTGGCCGGTATCGGGTTTGGCTCGTACCAAAAAGCGATTGAGCGCAGTCGGTTTTCCGAAGGGCTGGCTGCCGGCGCGGCGGTGCAGGAGGCCGTGAACCGCTATTATTACGAAAATACGGATTTAGCGTCAAGCGCGCGCAAATATCCCAAAATAGCATATTTAGATATTTCCCTGGCCAATGCCAAGGACTGTGCCACCAAGAGCGATTATTGTGTGCGTACGAAATATTTTGAGGTTATAGTTAGTAATTCCGGGAGCGTCTATGCGTATCATATGAAAGGGACTACGCGCCAATTATATTATTTGCGTTGGCTTCCCAGTTTTAGTTCCGCACGAAAAAGCGAAGCCTGTGCCCCTTTTGGCAGTAAAGTTACCGCGGGTAAAGATTTTTGTAAGAGTATGGGTTATACTTCTGCGGTCGGTTCATTATATTACAAGCCGTAAAATTATTTACCTAATAAAAAACCCCGCCAAGTGCGGGGTTTTTTAAAATGAAAATCTGATTTAGCCGTTTTGGACAGGCGGAAGAATTTTCTTCCCCTGTCCGCCAGCGAACAACTTGGCTGGCTTCAAACTGCTTTATGGGGTACTTTTACCCCCAGCGCGCTTGCCTTATTTCTTGGCAATCATATAATGCGCGCCGCTGACGTTTTCGCCCACTTTTACGAGGGCATCCGCCATTTTTTCAAGCAACTTATTCATTACTTTCTCCCTTAAAAATATTACGATAAGGAGAATCCTTCTTATCTTTACTACACTAAAATTATACAAATTTTTGCAACGGTTGTAAAATAGGGGTATATATACTAACAAATATAAAAACATTATGCAAGTTTTTATAGGCAAATTTACCCTTCACTATTATATAATATATATATGAAAACACTTTCTACCGATTGTTTGGTTATCGGCGCCGGTATTGCCGGGTGCGTTTATGCGCACGAGGCCGCCAAAAAAGGCCTTAAAACTACGCTGCTTTGCTGCGGGGAAATGCTCCAAGCCAACAGCGATTTAGCACAGGGGGGCATTGTATATGAGCCCCATTTGAATATGGATGACCTCTTAGCCGACGTGAAAATGGCCACCGCCGGTATGTGCAACGAGCAAGCGGTAAAGGAACTCTCCGCCGCGGGTTGCAAAGCCATAGAAGAAGTCTTTTTAACAGATTTATCCGTTCCCTTTGACCGTGATTCCCAACATCACTTACGTTTTACGCGTGAGGGTGCACACCGCAAAAACCGTATTATTTACTCCAAAGACACCACAGGGCACGCCCTCTTGGCCGCTATTCAGGCATCTGTGCGCCAAAACCCGCTTATTACGGTGAAGGAGTTTACTTCTGCGATTGATTTATTAACGCTCTCCCACAGTTCGCCTGACCCGATGGACCGCTATTACCCGCTGACCGTTTTCGGTGCGTATGTGTTGGATAACAAGACGGGCGAAGTGTATGCTATTACCGCTAAAAAAACCGTGTTGGCTACGGGCGGGGTGGGGCAGGTGTATTTGCACACCACCAATGCCGAACACGCCTACGGGCACGGTATTGCAATGGCCTACCGCGTGGGTGCGCGTGTGATGAATATGGAGTTTTTGCAATTTCACCCCACGGTGTTTGCCAAGGGTAAAAGTTTTCTTTTGTCCGAAGCGTTGCGCGGGGAAGGGGCTGTTTTGCGCAACTGTAAGGGCGAAGCCTTTATGCCTAAATATCACCCGCTGAAAGATTTGGCTCCGCGCGATATTGTGGCCCGCGCTATTGAAGAGGAACGGTTGGAAACCTCGCACGATTGCGTATATTTGGATATTACCGCCAATCCGGCGGAGGAAACCAAAGAACGCTTCCCGGCTATTTACAAAAAATGTTTGGAAGGCGGTTACGATATGACCAGGGTTCCTGTGCCGGTGGTTCCTGCGGCGCACTATTTCTGCGGCGGCGTATATGCTACACCCGCAGGGAGAACCAATATTGCTAACTTAAATGCAATCGGCGAAACGGCTTGTACGGGTTACCACGGGGCCAACCGCTTGGCAAGCACCTCTTTATTGGAAGCCGTAGCAATGGGATATTTGTGCGCGCACGCGGACGCGGAAGACATCAAAACGCAGTCTTTCCATATTCCAGTGCCAAAGGACTGGGTTGTTCCTGCGGAAAAACCGGACCTTAACTTGGTAAAGCAGGATTTGGCTACGCTTCGCAATACAATGTGGAACTATGTGGGGCTTATCCGCAGCCGCAAACACTTGGGCCGGGCTGAAAAGATTTTGCGCCACCTGCATAACGAAATTGATTCCTTTTACAAGGGCAATGCCTTGTGCCAGGAACTGTTGGACTTGCGCAACGGCACGCAGACGGCTCTGCTGATTACCTATGCTGCCTTAAAAAACCGCCACTCGGCGGGGTGTCATTATTTGTCGGACGAAAAAAAGTAAGTCTATTCTGTTATCCAAACAACCGGGCCAAGGAGAGACTCCTTGGCCCGGTTGTTATGTCTAAAAGGTGCGTGCAATAGATAAGTTTTTAATGGTACAATACAAAGATAGTAAGGAGGATTATTTTCTATGAAGAATCGTTTTATTTTGCGCGCGCTTTTGGTAGGTGCGCTAGTTGTGCAAACTCTTTTGCCCGCTTTTGCGGCGGCCCCGGCCTTAAAAATTTTGTCTGCCAGCCCCAAAGGAAAACTGTATGCAGGGGGGCGTTATCCTGTTTCGGTATCGTTTAACCAACCTGTTGCCGCGCTGGGGGAAAAAACGGAGTTCTCTTCGGCTGCCTGCCCGCTTATTATTTCTCCCGCAATTAAAGGCTCCTGCCGTTACAGCGGCACACAAACGGTGCTTTTTGAACCGGCTGAAAACTGGCCCGAAGCCACTGCTTACAGCGTAACAGTTCCGGCGGGTTTTAAATCGGCTGTTAGCGGCAAGAGTCTGGCGCAAAATTATATCTTCCGCTTTACTACACCGGTGCCCGAAGTAAACTTTGTCCAACCCCGCAACAACGAACATTGGATTAGTTTAAATCCTACTCTATATGTAGTGTTTACCCGTCCGGTGAAAATGGAAGAACTTTCCAACTATGTCCAACTTTCTTATACGGCCCCGGCCGAGGCTACTTTCAGCCAGCGTTTGGGTTTATCCTCCGCCAAACGCCCCGACGTTACCAAAACCGTCCCGCTGATTGTCCGCCCGATTAGCCAGTTGGAATACGATAAAGATTTTTCTTACTATAACAAACAAAATATTGCGGTTATCAGCCCGTTGTCCTCCTTGGAAAAGGGAACGCATTATACCCTTACGTTAAAGGCGGGCCTGCCCGCGCCCACGGGCACGCAGGGGATGGAAAAAGATTATAACACTTCTTTTTATACCTATCCTAATTTAACGGTTTTAAACCAAGTTAATGACGGCTGTCTGCCCTATATGCCGACGGTTGATTTTTCCACCCCGGTCCGCTTGAAAGAAATGGCTGCTGCCGCCACCGTGGAGCCTGCTTCTGCCGTGCGCAAACTTTCCGAGCAGGAGGGAGATGCATTGGGGTATGATGTGGTGGATAGCAAAACGGGACAAGCGTATTTCCGCACTCCGTTTATGTTTTTAAACTTAACCCCCGGACAAACCGTTACCGTAACTTTGAGTAAAAATCTGCGCGATATTTATGGCAATGCCTTAGGGGAAGATAAAATCTTTCAAATCACAAATTCCGGTTATTGCCCGGCGACGGATTTTTCGGGTGGGCTTGGCGTGTTGGAAAGTTATTTAAGCCCGCGCTTGCCCATTGATTTGATGAATACGCCTTCTTTGCCTGTGCGCGGGGCGCGCTTTAACAAAGAAAATTTTATTCCGTTTGATACGGCTTCTGCGGGTTACTGTGCCAAAAAGCCGCTTACGTCAGCCACTTTTGACGGCACTTATACCTTTAAAGACGTAAAGGACCGCACCGTTAAAACCTTTATTGATTTAAATAAATTTAACCCAACGGCCAAGGACAGTATTGTTTTCAGCCAAGTAAAAGTGCAAGACAAAAACCGTAAGGACGGCTGTTGGGTATCATCTACCGATAACATTACGGATGTGGGCGTAACCTTAAAGACCTCGCCTGAAAATATTTTGCTTTGGGCTACCTCGCTCCAAACGGGCGAGCCGATGCCCAATTTGGCGGTGGAGTTGCGCGGCAAAGACAATAAAATATTGTGGACGGGCAGTACCGACCAGGACGGCCTTGTCCGCGCTCCCGGTTGGAAGAATTTGGACGTTACTGCCGAGTGGGGGCAACCCGTGGTCTATGCGTTTGTGTCCAGTGCCGGCGGCGATGCGGTTGTCAGCACTGCTTGGAACGACGGATTGGAGCCGTGGCGCTTTAATTTAAATTACGATTATAATCCCCAGCGGGATGAATTACGCTCGGTCTTGTTTACAGACCGCGGTATTTATCGCCCCGGAGAAAGCGTATATTTAAAAGGGGTGGTCCGCCAGTTAAAGGGCGGTGCGTGGAGCCTTTCGCCCGCAGTGCGCGGCAAGGTACGCATTAGTGATGCGCGCGGAGAGGAAGTATTAAATAAAGATGTTACTATTTCTTCCCAAATGGGAACTTTTGACCTGAAATTTGATATTCCCAAAACGGCCTATACGGGTTCTTGGGATATTTCTTTTACTCCGCAGATAAAGGGGCAAACGGATATTTCCGGTGCGTATTATAATTTTCAGGTGGAGGCCGTTAAACAGGCTGATTTTAAAGTAAATCTCCGCCCGGAACGGGAGGATTATTTCTCGGGTGATACGGCCCATTTTTCGGCTTCTGCCCAATATAATTTTGGCTCTCCGTTGGCGGGAGCCAAGGCTAACTGGAATTTGCGCCGGATGCGCGCCTGGTTTGAGCCGAAGGGCTTTGACGGTTACACGTTCACCCCGTATTTTCTGCGCGAAGACGAATACAAAGAGGACGGTAAACTCTTATTAGATTCCGGCGGTAATTTGGACGATAAAGGGGCCTTATCCTTTTCCGCACGGTTGCCAAAGGTGGATTTCCCGGTAACCGTATATGCTGAACTGGACGTGCAGTCGCCCGCGCGGCAGAATCTATTTGCCCGTACGGATGTTTTGGTACATCCGGCCGCTTTTTACTTGGGGGCCAAACTGATAACGGACCGTGTGGAACTGGGCGATACGGTGCAGGCTGATTTGGTGGCGGTAACGCCTAATGGTGTGCGGACGTCGGCGATTGTTACGGCGGATATCCGCAAGGAACAATGGTTCAGCGTGCGCAAGGCCGGGCTGGCGGGCCGCTTGGAGTGGGTAAGCGAAAAGCGGGTAACCAATTTGCCCAGCCAAACCGTTCAGGTTGGCACAGACGGCGGGCGATTGTCTTTTAAACCGACAGAAGCCGGAAATTATTTTGTAACGCTTACGAGCAAGGACTCCTCCGGCCGCACCGTATTGGGCGGATTTAACATAATGGTCTATGGGCAGGGGCAGGCCTACTGGAAAAAAACAGATGATGACCTGTTAGTTTTAAAACAAGATAAAAATTCTTATAAACCGGGTAAAACGGCCCGTATTGCCGTAGAATCTCCGTATGACAATGCGTTGGCATTAGTAACGGTGGAGCGAGAGGGAATTTTGGATGCGTGGATTACGCCGGTCAAGGGCGGGGCGGATTATGTGGAAGTGCCGGTAAAGCCTTCCTATCTGCCTAACGTATATGTCGGCATAACCTTGGTGCGCGGACGCAGTGCGGACCCTGTAAACGGCAAAGGCCTTGATTTGGGAAAACCGCAAGGTAAGGTGGGATATGTTAATTTGACGGTTCTGCCGGATTCCAAAAAAATTACACCTGTTATAAAAACTAACAAAACCCGCTACCAGCCGGGCGAAGAAGTAACGCTCAAACTGACCGCCAAACCGCACCGGAAAAATACTCCGGCGGAAATAGCCGTTATGGTGGTTGACGAAGGCGTTTTGGCCCTGACGAATTACCAAACGCCGGATTTGTTTGGTAAGTATTATGGCTCTCGCCCGGTATCTGTATTTACAATGGATAACCGCGTGTATGTGGTGGGACAGCGTAACTTCGGCGAAAAAGGCGAAAACCGCGGAGGCGGCGGTGCGGGTTATGCCGACAGTAAATTAGGCGGGGTAGATTTGCGCACAAACTTTGTGTTTACGCCCTATTTTAAGGCGGTTGTAAACACCGATAAAAAGGGCCGCGCAGAAGTGAAATTTAAACTGCCTGACAACTTAACCAAATTCCGCATAATGGCGGTAGCCCTGACGGCGGACGAGTTTGGCTCGGCAGAAACATCTATCCAAGTATCTAAACCCGTTATGGTAACGTCCAACTTGCCGCGTTTTGCGCGCAAAGGGGATAAATTTTCGTGCGGGGTGGTGGTATATAATTACGAAAATAAAAAGGGCGAATTGTCCGTAACCGCCCGCGCCGAAGGGACTGTAACTTTGTCCGGCCCGGAAACCAAAACCGTAGTGGTCCCCTTGGGTAAAGCGCAAGAGGTAACTTGGGCGTGCGAAGCCACGGAAAACGGCGAAGCGCGGGTAGCGTTTAGCGTAAAGGGAGGAAGAGCGCAGGACGGCGTGCTTTCTAAATTGACGGTGTCCCCGGTGGAAAAAATGCAGACTCTTTCCGTCTATGCGGCTACGAAAGATGCACAAGAGGAACTGTTAGACAAGCCCGGAAACTTAAATGAATCGGCAAATAACCAAATCACCCTTTCGCTTGCTTCTACGGCACTTTTAAACTTAAAAGGGTCTATGGTCTATTTGCTCACATATCCGTATGATTGCTTGGAGCAAAAAATGTCCAAGGCGCTGCCTGTTATTTCGGGGGCGAAATTGGTGGAAGATTTTAAATTGGGCGATACCGCGCAATATAAAAAGCAGGTGCAGGAAATTTTGGACGTACTGCCTGAATACCAATATGCTTCCGGCGGTTTTGGCTACTGGAAAAACGCTTTACCTGACCCGTATGTAACGGCTTATACGTTGGAAGTAGCCTATTTGGCCAAACAGGCCGGCTATCGGGTGCCGGGCAAAACCTTAAATAAGGCTGCCGCGTGGCTGGAAAGCGCCTTTAACGGCAAGACGGCCCGTGCGTATAAGTATTCTGCTTTGGAAACCGACACCGCCCGCGCCTATGCCGTATATGTGTTGGCGTTGTATGGTAAAAACGTACAAAGTGCTTTTAATACGCTCTACGCCAAGGCGGACTCTCTGCCGCTTCCCGCGCAGGCTTATTTGTTAAAAGCCGCGCAGGCCTCCGGCCGTTCCCAAGCCATTAAAAACGCCATAGCCCAGCGTTTGTTAAACCGCGTGGTCTTTACGCCGGAGTCGGCCTATTTTGATGTGCCGCAGGAAATGCCGTGGCTGCATATGAACAATACAAAAGGAACGGCTCTTGCGTTGGATGCGCTGTTATACGCGCAATATCCGTTTGAGCAAGCGTTCCAAACGGCGCATTGGCTGATTACGCAGTTAAATGCCGAGGGCCATTGGAATAACACAAGCGTAAATGCCGCGGTGTTTAGTGCATTAAATACTTATTACCAAACCCAAGAGGGCGCGGAACCTGATTTTTTGGCCTCTGTTAAAATAGCCGGAAAAACTTTGTTGCAGAACGCCTTTAAGGGCCGCAGTATGGAAAGTAAAACGGCGGCGGTTCCGTTTGCCGGAGTTTATGGCAATAAGGGCGAGGCCCGTTTGACCTTTGCCAAAGCAGGAAACGGAACGCTGTATTATACGCTGGGGCAGGTATATGAGCCGCGCCGCTATGATAAACCCGTGGACGGCGGCTTTGCGGTTTCCCGCGCGATTACCACCTTGGACGGCAAACCCGTAAGTGAAATTGTGGCGGGCGAACGCTATAAAATTACTTTGACGGTTAAAAATGCTACTGCACGCAACTTTGTGGTAGTGGAGGATTTTATCCCGGCCGGGTTTGAAATTGTAAATACCTCGCTGGCGACCGAATCCGCCGCGCAGGGTGCTGTATTAGCCGAGGACAACGGCGACTATTATAACGGCTTTACGCGGAGCGAAAAATATGATGACCGTTTGGCCGCCTTTGCCGATTACTTGCCCGCCGGCACGCACACCTATTCTTATTTGGTGTCTGCTTCCGTTCCGGGTACATTTGCTTATCCTTGCTTGTGGGCCAGCCAAATGTATGAGCCGGCTGTTTTTGGCCGAAACGCAACCGGAACGCTTATTATTAAATAATGAAAAAGCGTTGGACGCTTCTTTTAAGTTTATTGCTTCTTCCTTGCCTGGCGGGCGGGGAAGAAGCATTTTTGTTGCCGTCTAAACAAATTTATGACCGCTATGGCGCCCCCATACGCGGCTTTTTATCTAAAAATAACACTTATTATTTGCCTGTTTCGTTAAACGAAGTGTCGCCTTGGCTGATAGCCGCCGCCGTGGCCGCAGAGGATAAGCGTTTTTTTACGCACGCCGGAGTGGATATCCGGGCTGTTTTGCGTGCCGCGTGGCAAAACACCAAAGAGGGGGAAATTGTTTCCGGCGCGTCCACCATTACCCAACAACTGGCGCGCGCGGTGGAGCCGTATCCCAAAACCTTGTGGGGCAAAACGCGCGAAGCATTTAGTGCGCTGAAAATAGAGCGCAAAATGACAAAAGAGGAAATTTTAGAGGAATATTTTAACCTTTTGGAATTGGGCAATTTAACACAAGGGGTGGAAGCCGCCAGCCGCTTTTATTTTAATACACAAGCGGCCGATTTATCCTTATCACAGGCGGCTTTTTTGGCGGGGCTTGCCAAGTCGCCCACATATTATAATCCGCTTAAACATTTTGCCCGCGCGCTCAAACGGCGTGATTGGGTGCTGAAAAAAATGTTGGATAACGGGTTTATTGATGAAGAAATGTATGCGCTGGCCGTAAGTGAAAAACTAGAACTTCGCTCTGCCGCCCGTCCGTTTGATGCCCCGCACTTTACACAGTTGTTGCAGCCTTTGCTGCCGCAAGAATCAAAAGATATTTTCTCAACCTTGGACCGCGACTTGCAGTTGTATGCCGAACAGGTGGTGAAAAATTATATCGTGCGTTTGACGGAGCAAAATGTAACAAACGGAGCGGTGGTGGTATTGGAAAATGCTACCGGGGCCGTGTTGGCATATGTGGGGTCTGCTGATTTTTACAACACCCAAAACAGCGGTCAGGTGGACGGCGCGCGTGCGTTTCGCCAACCCGGCTCGGCCTTAAAACCATTTGTGTATGGGTTGGCTTTGGAGCGCGGAAACCTTACCCCGGCTAGTTTACTGGCTGATGAGGACACTTTTTTTGAGGGGGGATTTAGACCCCGCAATTATGACGAAAACTATCACGGCCTGGTTTCCGTGCGCCGCGCGTTGGCGTGTTCGTACAATATCCCGGCGGTTAAGGCGGCGGAAATCTCCGGCACATCTAATTTACTGGCTCTTTTGCGCCGGGCGGGGTTTGAATCTTTAAATAAGGCCGCTGATTTTTACGGCTTGGGTTTATCTCTTGGAAATGGCGAGGTGCGCCTGCTGGATTTGACAAATGCCTATGCTTCGCTTGCGCGCGGCGGCGTGTATAAACCTGTTTTGTTTGCCGCCAACCCGATTATCCGCGCCCCGGGCCGAGAAGCGCGTTTGTTTACCCCGCAGACGGCCTATTTGCTTACGGATATCTTGGCGGATAACAATGCCCGCGCTCCCGCGTTTGGGCTTAATTCGCCCCTGTTTTTGCCTTTCCCGTTTGCGGCAAAAACGGGTACTTCCAAAGATTATAAAGATAATTTTGCCGTTGGTTATACGGCCCGTTGGACGGTAGGTGTTTGGGTGGGTAATTTTAATGCTACCTCTATGCAGAAGGTTTCCGGCATTACCGGGGCCGCTCCGATTTTGCACGATTTGGCCGTCTATCTGCAAGAAAAATATCCGGCGGAACCGTTCCCGGTACCCGACGGAATTGTACGCGCCCCGACGTGTTTGGATAGCGGGTTATTAGCCGGAGAAAATTGTCCGCATACGCAAGAAGGGGTATTTGATGCGGCTCATTTGCCGGGTGTTTGTCCGGGTAAACATAAAGTTGTTTTGCAAACTCTTAAAATCACCTTTCCCGCAGATAAGGATATTTTTAAAATAGACCCGTCCGTTCCGCTCGCTTCCCAAGCCGTCAAGTGGCAGGCCGTTTGTGCCGCGGATAAATGCACCTGGACGTTGGACGGACATATTCAGGCGGGTTCGGCCTGCCAAAACTGGTGGCCCCTAAAAGTGGGCAAGCATACCTTATCCGTTTCGTGCCACGGCGAAACGGACAGCCTTACCTTTGAAGTATTGCCATAAGTGATGCAAAGCAATTTATGATCATAAAAAACACCCCTTGGCTTGTTCCAAGGGGTGTTTTTTATGCTACTGTTATTTATTTTTATTTTCTTTGTTTTTTAAACTGGCTTTAATAAGCCCGTCAAACAGTGGATGCGGGCGCAAGGGGCGGGAGCCAAATTCCGGGTGGAACTGCCCCGCGATAAAATACGGGTGGTCTTGGCGTTCCACAATTTCGGGTAACACCCCTTCGTGCCAACCGGACACGGTTAAACCCGCATCAGCCAACTGCTTTACATAAGCGGGATTAAATTCGTAGCGGTGGCGGTGGCGTTCCACAATGCGGTCTTTGCCATATAAACGGCGTGCCAAGGAGCCTTCTTTCAAGTCCGCGGTGTAATTACCCAAACGCATTGTTCCGCCCTTGTAAACCACATTTTTTTGTTGAGGGGTTAAATCTACCACCGGGTCTTGTGTGGTGGGGTCAAATTCGGTGGAATTGGCATCGTGCAGACCGCAAAGGTTGCGCGCGGCTTCTATCACCACGCATTGCATCCCCAGACAAATCCCCAGCAACGGTATTTTGTGTTCGCGCGCATATTTGACAGTGGCTATTTTGCCCTCAATGCCGCGTCCGCCAAATCCGCCCGGAATCAAGATACCGTCCACGGTTTTTAATTTTTCTTCCAGGTTGTCTTTTTCGGTATTGATGTAAGTAACTTCCACCTTTGCGTCGTTGTTCATTCCGGCGTGTTTTAAGGCCTCGTGTACGGACTTGTATGCCTCTTGGAACTCGGCATATTTGCCCGCAATAGCGATTTTGACAGACTTGCTGGGATTAAGTGCCTTATCAAAAAACTCAAACCATTTGGGGTCAATTTCTTGGGTGGGTTTTAAGCCCAACAGCGAAATAATTTGCTTATCCACGGCCTGCTTGTAGAACATTTCCGGCACGTGGTAAATAGATTTTGCATCGGCGCATTCAATAACAGCCTGCGCGGGAACACTGCAAAAAAGGGATAATTTTTCTTTTAAATGTTGGCTTAACGGTTTTTCCGTGCGGCAAATGAGCATACTGGGTTCAATGCCCACCTCGCGCAGTTTATTGACGGAGTGCTGCGTGGGTTTGGTTTTGAGTTCCTGCGCTACGGCAATATACGGGATAAGCGTAACGTGTACACAAATCACGTTTTGCGGCCCCTTTTCCAAGCGCAGTTGGCGGGCGGCTTCCAAGAACGGCAACGATTCAATATCACCTACGGTGCCGCCGATTTCAATAATGGATACGTCGCACTCGTTTTCAAACGCGGTAAAGCGTCGTTTGATTTCGTTGGTAATGTGCGGGATAACCTGTACGGTGGCGCCCAAATATTCGCCGCGGCGTTCCTTATCAATAACGGTTTGGTAAATACTGCCTGCGGTGTTGGTGTTGGCACGGGTCATATTTACGTCCAAAAAGCGTTCGTAGTGGCCTAAATCCAGGTCCGCTTCCGCCCCGTCCGTAGTTACAAAAACTTCGCCGTGTTGATAGGGGCTCATCGTGCCCGGGTCCACGTTAATATACGGGTCGCACTTAATCATATTGACGGTGAGGCCGTTTAACTGCAAAAGTTTGCCAATGCTTGCGCCGGAAATTCCTTTGCCCAGCGAACTAACCACACCGCCGGTGATAATAATAAATTTAGACATAATAAAACGACTCCTTGAATAAAAATAAAAAGGCTGCTATTTACAGAAAAACTCCCGCCGGGAGGCGGGAGTCCTGTTATTTATGTTCTTTAAAATACTTTTCGGCATCTTCCAGGTCTTGCGCCGTGTCAATGGCCGGGCCGGCGGAGCCGATAACCGCGCACTTAATGGTCATACCGTCTTCCAAGGCGCGCAGTTGTTCCAATCTTTCCAACTGTTCCAGCGGGCTCATCGGCAGTTCCACAAAGCGTTTTAAGGCTTCGCGCCGGTAGCCGTAAATGCCGCAATGCTGCCAATAGGGAGCCTTTTTGTTTTCTTCGGTCAGTTCCCGTTTGTACGGCACGCGCGAGCGCGAAAAATACAACGCGCGGCCGTCCTTGGCGATGACGGCTTTCACGCAGTTGGGGTTATTGATTTTATCTTCGTCTAATGTAGCCGTAACGGCGGTGGAAATATCGCAGGCCGGGTCCGTTTTTAACAGTTCCGCTACTGCAAAAACCGTTTCGGCCTTGATAAAGGGTTCATCTCCCTGCACGTTAATAATAAATTTTTCGGGGCGGTTTTGGGCGGCCTCGTAAATGCGGTCGGTGCCGCTTTGGCATTGGTCGCTGGTCAAAACGGCCTTTGCGCCGAATTTGGCTACGGCTTCCACCACCAGAGGCGATTCCGTGGCGATAATTACGTCGCCCACGTTGGCTTTCACGCACGCTTCGTAAACGTGCTGGATAACCGGCTTCCCGGCTAATAATTTAAGCATTTTGCCCGGCAGACGGGACGAACCGTAACGCGCCGGAATAGCGATTAATACATCACTCATTTTAAAACTCCTTCAATTTCCTCACGCGTAGCGGTGGCTGTGCCGGATTTTTCCACCACAATTCCCGCCGCGTAGTTGGCCAATACCGCCGCTTCGGACAGTTTTGCCCCGGCGGCTAATGCCAATGTAAAAACAGAAATAACCGTATCGCCCGCACCTGTAACATCGTACACTTCGCGCGCGGTGGCTTTAATAGTAATGGGTTTTTCATTACCCTTTTCAAACAAACTCATACCGTCTGCACTGCGGGTGATTAAAATAGAATCGGCGTCCAACATCTTTAATATTTTGTTGCCCAGTTTTACAATGGCTTCCTCGCCTTGTTTGGGGGAGTCGCCTGCACCTTCCCAGGCTTCCTTGGTGTTGGGGGTCATACAGGTAATATTTTTATACTTTTTAAAATTATCAATTTTGGGGTCCACGCACACCGGAATTTTATGTTTGTGGCACATATCCACAATAGTTTGGATATTATGGTCCGACAGCATTCCTTTGCCATAGTCGGACAAGATAACCCCTTTGGCCGTTTTGATGGCCAGTTCAAAACTTTTCATACATTGGGCGGATATGGAGGGGGAAATAGTCTTTTTGCTTTCGCGGTCAAAGCGGACGATTTGCTGCTGCTCTGCCATTACGCGGATTTTTTGCGTGGTCGGGCGGTCGGGGTCCTCGGTTACGCCGTAAATGTTTACTTTTTTATCGCGTAAAAAGCCCTTTAACATTTCACCGCCCAGGTCCTGCCCCACGACGGATACCAGTACGGGATTCGCCCCCAAGGCCGCCAAGTTGACGGCTACGTTGCCCGCACCGCCGGCTACAAAAAATTCCTTTTTTACATCTACTACCGGCACAGGTGCTTCCGGCGAAATGCGGCTGACGGTGCCCTTGATAAAGTGGTCCAGCATAATATCGCCTACCACGATGATTTCTTGTCCTTCAAAATGATTTAAAATTTCTTTTAAGCGTTTGGTTTGTACAGTTGTCATTAGACGCTCCTTTGTATTTATCCATTATATCTTTAATTGCGTTTGTATTCCAGTAGTTCGGCGGATACGCTGCCGATAAAGACTTCCGTTTTCATTTTAACGGGCATTTTATATTCGTCGTCCGTCAGCCAGACCTTTAAACTTTTGCCCTTGCTGACAAAGATTCCTTCGCCCCTAAATTGCGGTTCTACTACAATACAGTCAAATTTGCCTGCCGCGGTCTTTACCGTTTCCTTGCCTAATACTTTTACGATAAGGGGGTATTGTTTTTCGCGGTTGATAATGTCAAAAATGATGTCTTGCCCTTTTGTCAGTTTTTGTGCGCGGACGAAATAGAGAGAGGACAACATATCCAACACCCGCTCGGAAAGCGGGCCGGAAAGTACGCGCGGGGCTTCTTTTTTTTGCACTTCACCATAATAAACTTTACTATCGTAGTCAAAGGTCAGCCACTCGTCGCGTTTGTAGTTGCCTTCGCGCACGCTTTGCGTGTAACCGAGCGAATAAAAATTCTCGGCATCTATCCAGGAATAATTTACGTCGCGCACTTTAAAAAACGCATCTATAACAGAGGCGGAAAAAGCGGTCGTTTGGATGAGGTATGCCTTTCGTCCGTTGGCAGTAGTAACGCCACGGTTTTTGATATAGGCGGTGCCGGCCTTGATAAACGAATAGTAAAGGCCGTATTTTAATTCTTCCCCGCTCCAAGCGGCAGCGGTTTTTTCGGGCGAAACAGCATTGTAGGCAAGCGGGCTTAACCGCCGGCCCGCCAAGGAAATTAACTCCTCGTCCTCAAAGGATATTTTATCCGGTGTAGGTGCGGAGAGCATTTGGGCCTTGCGCGCCTGTTCCACGCGGTTTTCGGGTGTGATTTCAGGCGCCTTTTCGGTTTGCGGAGCGGGCGGTTGTTGCGGCAGTTTTTCCGCAGATAAAGTGGTTTTCTTTTGTTTGGCGGGAGCGGAGATGATTTTTTGGGAATTTTCGGTGGGTGCGTGTTCCTCAATCAGTGGGGCGGAAATAACCTTTTGTGCGATGGACTCCGCCTGCTTATGCGCGCAAGCACACAGCAAAAGAGCGGCCGAAAATAGGGCACACAGGCATTTATTTGCCATTAGCCGCTCCGTCGTCCGCCACAATAAAACGGGCGGCATTTAAAAGATTGGAGGCTGTTTTTTGGGGTTTTAGATTGGGATATTTTTTTAAGTGGTTTTTGCCGTTTGCCGTAGTAACCAGAACAGACTTTACCCCAATGTTGTGCCCAAATTCCACATCAGCCTTTTTGTCGCCAATCATATAAGAACGGGCCGTATCAATGTTATATTTTTTTATAAGGTAAAGGCCCAATTGGGGCTTGGGTTTGCGGCAATCGCACGTTTCGGTCGGAGCGTGCGGGCAGAAAACGATTTCCTCTATTTTAGCAGGCTTTAACAA
This sequence comes from Candidatus Avelusimicrobium fimicolum, assembly GCF_021632165.1. Classification (NCBI taxonomy): domain Bacteria; kingdom Pseudomonadati; phylum Elusimicrobiota; class Elusimicrobia; order Elusimicrobiales; family Elusimicrobiaceae; genus Candidatus Avelusimicrobium; species Candidatus Avelusimicrobium fimicolum. Next base: position 35,095 of record NZ_JAJWTS010000002.1, on the reverse strand, counting down.
GTCTAAAAGCCGTGCGTGAACTTTGTTTACTTCTTTTTCGGTAAAGTATCCGCGCCCGATACCCGATTGGTTAGAAACGATAAAAAGTTTAAAACCGTGTTCTTTTAAAAGGGCAAGTGCCGGAGCCGTACTTTTGTAGGGGCGGACTTTGGCTGGGTCGCTTAAATAGGTGCCGGGTTTTTCGTGGATGAGCGTTCCGTCCCTATCCATAAAAACGGCTTTAATTTTTCCGCTCATACACGTTCCTCCGGGTGTGCTTTCAAATATGCTTCTCCCTCGGCTTCGCGTTTCCAGCGGTTATGCGCCCACAGCCAAGAGCCGGGGTTATCTTTCAGCCAATCTTCGTAATAACCAACCAGAATTTTGGTAAATTTGCGGACATTTTCCATACTAAATTCTTTGGGGGGATAAACGGCATCCATTACTTCGGACACAATGGTCCCGTCTTTTTCTCTCCACACGCGCACCGGAAAAACAGGCACCTGCATTTTAATAGCCAGCAAGGCGGTAATTGGCGAAAACGCCGCTATGCGCCCCATAAAGGGCACCCATACTTCGCTAGACCCTGCATTTTGGTCAATTAAAATGCCGAGCATTTTCTTCTTTTTCAGCCACCGCATACAGGAAAAGAAGGGTTTATCCTCGTTGTTGCTGTAAAAAGTGCGGCCCGTAAAGATATTGCGCAGACGGTTGGTTTCCTCATCTACATAGGGGTTATCCACGCGCTGGGCCAAAACGGCCTTGTCCACCCCATAGACGGCCCCGGCGAGGCCAAAGGCTTCCCAGTTAGTAAAGTGCCCAATGTGGATAATGCCGCCCGTTACGTTTTGGGCATTGAGCATTTTTTCTGCCCCGATAATGCGGCTATGCTTTTTAAACTCTTCCGGGGTCATTTGGGTCAGTTTAATAAATTCAGCCAAAATTCCGCCCATATTGCGCCAAGATTCCAGTGCGGTGGCCTGGGCCTCTTCTTCCGTCATTTTAGGGAACGCACGTCTTATATCATAGACGGAGCGGTTAAAGCGTTTTTTCATTACAAAGCGCACCGCGCCCGTGGCCTTTCTGCCCAGCCAAACGGCGGTTTTGTAAGGTAACAGCCCAAACAGTACGCAAAACCATTTGAGCGCGAGGTATTGGATATAATGCAGCGGAGTCTTTTGAAAACGGGTATTTGCCATATATACACATTATACTAATTTTGGCTCCTTTTCCCGCCCGGTTTTGTAAGTGCTTGATAAATGCTAAAATATCTAAAAGTTTGTTTTTTTAGGGGAGTTTATGAATTTAGAAGAATTAAAAGAAAATTTGCAAGATAATGCCTTGGGGCGTGGATTGTTGTGGAGTGCCTCCAAATTATACGGTATGGGTGCGTGGTTCCACCGCACAATGTATGAAAGCGGTTGGAAAACGGCTCAATCGGTCAATTCCCGCGTGGTGTGCATTGGCAATATTACTGCGGGCGGAACAGGTAAAACGACGGCTGTTTTGCTGGCGGCTACGGCCCTTGCCAAAGAGGGGGTTCGCGTGGCGATAGTGTCGCGCGGTTATAAACGCCAACAAAAGGCCGAAGGACCCCTGGTGCTGTTTGACAACCCGGACGCCGATTGGCGTATGGCGGGAGATGAACCCTTTATGATGAGCCGCGTATTGGCCCAGTACAAGGTGCCGATTGTCATTTGTCCCGACCGGGCCGAGGGTGCCAAAGAGGCCCTGCGCCGCTTTAAAAGCCAAATCATTCTGTTAGACGACGGACTGCAACATCACCGCTTGGAACGCGATGCAAATATTATTTTGGTGGATGCCAAAAATCCTTTTGGAAACAAGCAACTGTTACCCTATGGTGTTTTGCGCGAGCCTTTAACTGCGCTCAAACGGGCCAATTTGATAGTGCTCACGCATTGTGATTTGGTTTCCCCGCGCCAGTTGGAGGACGTAAAGGACGAAATCCGCCTGTATAACGATACAGTGGAAATTTTGGAAAGTGTCCACTCTCCTGAATATTATTTTGACATTTGCCAAAGCAAAAAAGTGGATTTGAGTATGATTAAGGGTCCGGCGGCTTGTTTCTGCGCTCTTGGGCACCCGGAAAGTTTTGAAAATACGCTTGAAAAATTGGGATTGGAACTCAAACAAAAGTGGCGTTTTCCGGACCACCAATTTTACACCGAGGAAAATTTGCGGACTTTTGAGGAAACGCGCGGCAATTTGCCGCTGGTTACTACATTTAAAGATTTTGTTAAATTTCCCGATAATTGGCGCGAAATTTTAACCAAAGATGTTTATGTGCTGTCGGTTAATTTGAAAATCCGCGGCGGACAAGGCGAAATGGATAAATTTACGGATATGCTTTATCCTAACTTCTCGCAATTAAAGAACCGCCGTTAATTTCAGCCTGTTTGGGCACGATAAGGACAGGGCTTTATACCGGGCGCTGTCCTTTTTTATTTTCTAATGGAGAGGTATTTTGGGCATTTTGTGGATGTAAATTTCTTTGTTCTGTATGAGAAGGGAGTTCTCTGCCGCACTAATGTTGCAAGCCTGTTTTGCTATTGCTTTTAAGTAACCAGTTATCTGCGGGTAAACAAATTCCAAGATGTTTTCCAAGGGGCCTTTTGGGGGAAAAATACATGAAATGTAGCCTTTTCCGTTAGAGAATTGGCGGCTGGGGTATCTACAAAAACAGGCAAGTTTTTGGGGGCAATTTCCGATATGTTTCCTATTTTTTTTCGGAAAGGGTAAAAAGCAAAAGCATCGGTCTTTAATCCCAGTTGCGTATGCAGGCGGTAGGTGCTTTCCTGTGCCAGATAAGCGGCCTCGTCAGCAGGCAAAACAGATAAATCCTCCCCGTTTAATGCAAGCGCGCCAAAGGAAATAAGCCCGCTTTTAGCAAGCATTTTTAAATCTTTTTCCGTCAGTAAATTTTGCCAAGGTTCTTGGCGCGGGTCTTGCCATTTGTTATAGGTACCGATGGCATTTGTAGGCAAAAACAATGTGGCCGGTGTTTTGGAGTCTTGCAATAAGGGGAAAATATCGGTTAGAAAAGATTTGTACCCGCCCATAAATACCAATAAAACAGGTTTGGAGGGCCTGGTGGCTGATGCGGTCAATCTTCCTGCGTTTATTGGAGTAAACCCGTGCGCGCGGAGCCATAAAAGCGTTTTTTTAAATTGATTGACGGTTGTCCACTCTTTTTTTAAGGGGGAATTTTTAGGCGCGGTGCCAATTTTTTCGTAGGCCAAAACGAGCAACGCCCCCGGTTTGCGGCGGCAGACCAAAGTAATTAAAATTCCCGACAAAAGGACAACGCCGAGCGCAAGGTAAAGCATAGATTATAAGCGGCTTTCCCCGCGGGTGATTTGCAAGTAAAAATCAAACATTGTTTCGCCTCCGCGCGGGAAGGCCCGGCGCAAGGTGGTTTTTTTGCGCCACGGCCAGGGATTTATGCCCTTTTTGGTGCTGAAATCAAACAAATATCCGGCCTTAAACACCTGCGGGCGGACCCGCTTGTCAAAACCGCCAGCCCCGTACGGATAACATAAAGCCGTAACCGGGCGACCCAGTTTTTCTTCTAAAATTTGTTTGCTTTGCGTGAGTTCCTGCCAAATTTCCTCGTCAGGCAAACTGCGCAGCCGGCGGTGCGAACAAGTATGGGAACCAAAGGTTACAAGTCCGCTTTTTTGCATTTCATCAATTTGTGCCCACGTCAAATAGCCGGGGCGTTTTTCAATATAATCGGTAATTAAAAAAATCAGTGCGGGCACATTGTATTTTTTTAAGAGTGGGAAAAGCGTGGTGTAATTGTCTTCGTAACCGTCATCAAATGTAAACATAACAGGTTTTTCAATAAGAGATTTTCCCGCTTGATAGGCCGTTTGTACATCCTCTAACGATACTAATGTATATCCGCGCGACTTTAAGAACAAAATCTGCCGCTCCAACATTTCCGGGCGCATTGTAAACGGGTATTGCTCCTCCGCCGGGTCGTCAAGTACGCCGACGTGATGATACATTAGGGCAACAAAGCCCTTTCGGGGGGGCAGATACCACGTTTTACGCAGCAGCGGGAAACGCCAAAACAAAAACACTATTAAAACCAGTAAAGCCAGCAAATATACGGTCATTTTTCTTTTTGCTCCTGTAATTGCCAAAGTTTGGCATTTTTTACCAGTACATAAAAAGTGGAAAAGGCGGCCCAAAGCAACCCGCGTATGCCGTCCAATATACCTAATTTTAAGATGTAGCGCTTGAAAAATTCAAACGGCAAGGTAAATGCTACTTTGATAAGCGAAAAGCGTTTTCCGTTTTTGTACATTTGTTCCGCCGCCAGTGTAGTGTAGCGGTTGAATTTGCGGAAATAAGTTTCAATAGTATCGTAGGAGTAGTGGTTGATAGAGTGCTTCAAACGGCCGATTTTACCCTTTACGTCCAGCCCTTCGTGGACCAATCCGCCCACATATTTGGCGCGTTTGGTTTTAACCAGCCGCAGGTGTTTTTCTTTATTTAGGCCGCTAAACCGCATTTTTTTGCCCAGAAAGTAGTTGCAAAAGGGAATATCATATCCCGAGAAGGCCGGATTTTTGACGGCCTGGGCGATTTCCTCTTTTAATTCGGGCGAAAGTGTTTCGTCCGCATCCAGGTTTAAGGCCCAGTCGCCCGTTACCTTGGAAAGCGCATAATTTTTTTGCGAGGTAAATCCGTCAAATGCGCGGTTATAAACCTGTGCGCCCAATTCTCGGCAGACGAGGGCGGTTTTATCCTTGGAAAAGGAATTAACGACAATCACTTCGCTCACCAGACCGCGTGTGCTTAAAATGCATTTTGCAATTTTTGATTCTTCGTTTTTAGCAATAATAAAAAGGGAAATTCTAGACTTTTTCATATTCTTATTATACCATTTGCCTTATATAAAAAGGGGAACCGCAGTAGCAGGGTTTGGGACTACTGCGGTTTGGATGAAAAGTAAATTGGTTGTTATATTAATAGATTACAATTTCAGGCAGAATTAAAAACAGGGTCTTTGGACCTATTTTTTTAAAAATAAGTACCTAGAAAAAAATAGGTCCAATGTGCTATAATTTTGAAAATACAGGAGGCTTATATGAAAAAAATGGTTTGTCTGCTCCCGTTTCTGTTGGCTGCTTGCACCACGCTGCCCACGTCTAGCGAATACTTGCTCCGCGGAGACGGATACTTTAAAGACGGGCACGCGGGTAAGGCTGTCCAATCTTATACCAAAGCCCTTAAATTAAACCCGGATAACTTGGAGGGATATGCTTCGCGCGGGGCGGTATATTTCTTTTTAGGTGAATACGATTTGGCAGAGGCCGATTTCCTGCGTGTGTTGCAAGATAACCCTTATCAGGTGGATGCTTATACCGCATATGCCAGCACTTTGGCGGCCAAAGGCGATTTTGAAAATGCTTTAAGCGTGCTGAATTTGGCTTCCAGTTTAAAGCCGGACAAGGTGGAAATATTTTTTAGCCGCGGCGGTGTGAACTTTATGCTGGACCGCTACGAAGATGCGGTGCGGGATTATACCTCTGTAATCAATTTACACCCGGCGGCGGAAGTATATAATGCGCGCGGGGCTGTGTATATGAAAATGGGCAAAACGGACCTGGCGGAAAAAGATTTTAACACCGCCAAAACAGCCAAAATTCCCGAAAAGTTGAATATTTATTCAATGGTTGATTAAATATTTCTCCGACGGAAAAATGAAAAAGTTTGCGCAAGCGGTGTTTGTTTTGTTATAATAAATATACGAGATTTACGTCACCGTAGCTCAGTTGGTTAGAGCGAGCGTTTCATAAGCGCTAGGTCGGTGGTTCGAGCCCACCCGGTGACATTTTTTACGCCCTTTGCATTAGCAGAGGGCGTTTTTTGTGGGTGTTATGTTTGCAGGGGTGTATCTGCCCGATTTTCGTGCAAAATGCCCCAAAATGTACTATCATAAAAGTACGGAGATAAATATGAAGAAAACCTTCGCTTCTTTTTTTGTGCTTTTTAGCGCCGCTTTGCCGGCGGTTTGCGCCTCCACTTGTGAAACCCGCGTGGACGCGCACCAAGACGCTTCCACCCGACAGCGCGTGGAATATTGCTTAACGCCCGAAAAGGCCGCCCCTGTCGCCCCCGGGCCGGAAGTGGTATATTATGGTGTTTCCTCTGCCGCCCCGACAAATGAGGCCGCCGCTGATGAAAAACAGCGCAAGCAGGTTTATTTTGATAAGGACGGCGTGGCTGTCTCGCAGAATTATGTAGATACATCCAAATTCCCTTCTTTTACAAACGATACATTAAGCGAGCAGGAAAAAATCGCGCTGGAAGAAGCGCAGAAAAAACAGGCGCTTTTGCAAGCGGAACAAAAAGCCAAATCCGCACAGGAAAAACCGGCCAGAACAATGAGTGCGGAGCAAAAAGTAACCTTGGCAAACGAAACCAAGGCCGGCCTTTTGGCGCGCCAAACCAAGGCTAAACGCTATATGAAAGAAGTTGTGCAGCAGCCGGAGCCGGACGAGTTGGCACAGGCTTACCAGCAGGGGAATAATGCGCCGGAAGCGTATAATCCTAATTATGAGCCGGAAACGTATTCCACGCAAACGGCTACCGCTCCCGCTAACGATTTTGAGGCGGATCTTAATGCCGCCACACCCGCATACAGTGCAGAGGGTGCCGCCCCCGCCGGGTTTACTGATCCGTCGTTAGCCTCGGACCAAGGCTTTGGCTATAACGCAACCGACCCGGCCATGCAGCAATAACTTGACAATTTGATAAAGGGAGAATAAAATAGTCTTATGCAAGCGATTATTTCTTATTTAAAAAAACCGTATGCCGAAAAGGGTTTTATTATCGGCACATTTGATTCGTTGTTAAAACTCCTGGCCTTGTGCGTGTGGGGGTATTTGGCGGTGATTTTGGGCTCTTTGTTGTGGGAGTCTTTGCTTACGGATTACAACCCGCTTAATAAGTTGTGGTGGTTTTCGTATTGCTTTTTTATTTTCTTCGGGGCTACCTGGCTGGCTTACATTGTTTTGTTTGTACGCAATTACAACGAAGAAGATGCCGAATAAAGTTAAATGCTTTTAGTTAAATATAAAAAACCCCGCCAAGCGCGGGGTTTTTTAATGGAGTGATTTACACCAAAAATCCTTGTAACTTCTGTCGTGCTTCTTCGCGGTCCTGCTTTAATTGGCGGACCAAAGCCTCTAACCCGTTGAACTTGGTTTCCTCGCGCAGTTTGTCTGCAAACCAAATGGTAATTTTCCGGCCGTAAATACTTTGGCGGAAATCAAAAATATTTACCTCTACCAGCGGCAAAACAGTATGCAGGGTGTTTACGGTCGGACGGAAGCCGATATTGCAAAAGCCATCGTAGATTTTTCGTCCTACGCGCACTTTTACGGCAAAAACCCCTAATGGTAGAATTTTGTAAATTCCCGTATCCAAATTGGCGGTGGGAAAACCCAATTTGCGGCCCAATTTGTGTCCTTTTACTACGGTGCCGGAAAGTTCGTACGGCCGGCCCAATAGCGTATTGGCCAGCGTAATATTGCCTTGTGCCAAGACTTTGCGGATAAGCGAGGAAGATATTTTCTCTCCGCCTGCGCGGTAAAAATCTGCCACCGAAAAAGGAATTTTATATTTGGCACACTCCGCACGCAAGAACTCAACTCCGCCTTGCCTGTTTTTCCCAAAGGCAAAATCCGGCCCGACAAGCAGCCCGCCCATTTGGTGCTTTTCAAGTAATGTTTGTTGAAAAAAATCTTGCGCGGGCGTTTCCCGGCAGTTTTCAAAATCAAGCGGCTGCGCTGATAAACCTATACTTTTTAGTAATTGTTTTTTTTCTTGCGGAAGTGTCAAAACGCTCATTTCCGGGTGCTCGGAAAGCAATGTTTTGGGGGGGAGCGGAAAATATAAAGCCAACGGCTTTAACAGGGCTCCGGCCGACAAAGTTTCCAACCGGGCAAACAAGTGGCGGTGTCCTGTATGAACCCCGTCAAAAGTGCCGATAGTGATAAAATTTTTGCGTTTCATACGTTTACGGACTCCACACACGCATAGAGAGTGTCCGAAGCACACCCCTTTAACAAGTTGCCGTCAAAGGCATTTTGGACGCTGTACGGACCGATTTCAAGCCTTCTTAATGCGGTTAAATGCCCGGTCGTGTCCAATGCTTGCGCAAGTAAAAAACCTAACGAGCGTACATAAGTGCCGCACGAACAATGCACGGTAAATTCAATTTCATCCGGTTTTGTAAGTTGTATTTTGCGCCACTCTACGGTAACTTCGTTATAACGCCTTTCCATTTCTTTACCTTTTCGGGCAAGGTCGTACATATGCTCGCCGCCAATTTTTTTGGCACTAAAAAACGGAATCGGCTGGCGGATAAGGCCGGACAAGTTTTGCGCGGCTTGTTCCACCTGCGTTTGGGTAACCGGCGGAACGGGCATTTGATTTACCGCGCTTCCGTGTGCATCCCACGTATCGGTTTCTGTACCCAGTTTTAAGACGGCGCTGTACGTTTTGGAAAGGGTCAAAAAGGCTGTTTGCCGTTTGGTGGCCTCCCGGCCGATAAGTAAAATCAAAAGACCCGTCGCCATTGGGTCCAGCGTACCGCTATGGCCGATTTTTTTTGTTTTTAAAATCCGGCGGGATATAGCAATAATATCGTGCGAAGAAAAATCCGCCGGTTTATCTATTAAAAGGAGTCCGCTTTTTTGCGGTTCAGGCAAGTTTTTTAACGACATCTAATACCACTTCGGCCAGGTCATCGGCTACTTGCGCTACACTCTTGCCCGTAACTTTAAAGCCTGAGGCGCGCGCGTGGCCGCCTCCGCCAAAAGTTTGGGCAATACGGCTTACATCTACACTTCCTCGGGAACGCAAATTAACAGATACTTTATCCGGCTCCTCTTTAATCAGTGCCGATACCTCTACACCGGGAATCATTGTCGGTTGGCTGACAATCCCCTGCGTTTGGGCGGGTGTGGCCCCAAAGGCTTCAAAATCGTGGTGCGTTAGAATAATTTGGCTGTATTTATTATCAAAACGCATTTCCATTTTTTCCAGCGCGCGGCCCAAAAGTTTCAATTCAATATAAGATTTGGTAAAGTAAATTACCTGGTTAATTTGGTTTACATCCGCCCCCAAGGCCACCAAGGCAGACCCCACACGCAGGGCTTCGGCGGTGGTGTTGGAGTGGACAAACCGCCCCGTGTCGGTAACAAGACCTGTATAGAGACAGGTGGCTTCGTCGGGGGTGGGGAGTAAATTTTCTTCTCCGGAGGCTTCAAAAAATTGAAAAATAATTTCGGCAGTGGAGGAGGCCACGGAATCAATATGGTTGAGGTCGCCGTAATCGTCGCTCACCAAATGGTGGTCAATGTTAATTAGCGTTTTGGCTTGGCTGAGTACACTTTCCAAATCGCCGCCGCGCTTGCGGTCGGAACACTCCAACAAAATGACGGTGTCAAAGTCGGGCTGGTCCGGCAGAACGCCGACGTGAATTTTATTTAAGCCCGGCAGAAATTTTAAATCGTTGCCGATAGCAGGCGCGCAGTAGGCATACACCTCTTTGCCTAATCGTTCCAAAAGCGAGGTCATTGTAAGCGTGCTGCCCAAGGAATCTCCATCAGGGTTTAAATGACCCGCGATAAAAAATTTCTTTCCGTTGCGCACGGCTTGCCAAATTTGCTCTAAACTCGCTTCTCTATTTTCCATTTTCTTTTTCCTTTTCAATTACCTGAAAAATGGCTTCCACGCGGGATGCTTTTTCCGGTGTGTCGTCATATTCAAACGTAAAGGAAGGAATACGTTTTAAGTGCAGGCGTCCGCGCAAATCGGCGCCGATTTCCTTGCGCAGCAGAGAAAGCGCGTCTTGTGTTTTTCTTCTGTCCTCGGGGCTGCCAAAGACGGAAAAATAAACCTTGGCGTTCGCCAAATCTTTGGACAGGCGCACCGCCGTAATGGTTACAAAGCCGCCAAAATCGCCGTTGGCGGCCATTTTGGTAATGAGAGTGTTAATCTCTTCTAAAAAAAGGGTTTCCAAGCGTTTAATTCTGTCTATCATATATTCTATTATAGCATTTTGCTTTTCGGGGAAAGAAAATACTTGAAATTGTGTTAAAATATATCTAAACTATTTAAGTAGCGCGTTTGGGCGCACAAAAAACAATAGGAGAATATTATGAATAAAGGTTTCACGTTAATTGAACTTTTGGTAGTAGTGTTGATTATTGGGATTCTGTCCGCTGTGGCGTTGCCGCAATACACCAAAGCGGTGGAAAAATCCCGCGCGACGGAAGCCATTACCCTCTTGGGTAGTTTGGCTAACGCCGAAGAAATTTATAAAATGAGCACGGGCAGTTATACGACGGATTTGAGCCTGTTGGATATTGAGTTGCCTGGGGTTAATTCCACAACTCCCACCACTGTAAGCACGAAGAACTTTGTGATAACGGCTACGGCGGCTTCGGCGACTGCTTTCACAGCAGATGCTACTCGTGCCAATGGTGGTCAGAAGATTACCACAGGTGATAACCAATATGCTATTGTATTAAATATTAATAACGGTGCTATTACCCGCACGTGCAAAAAGACTGCTACTGATCCTTCAACTACGACAACCGCTATGTGCAAATCTATTGCTAACGGTTCTGCAAATGGCGTAATCAAATAGTTTTGCTAGCAACTTGAAAAAACTCCCCGGTACAACAGTATCGGGGAGTTTTTTGTGGGTAAAGTGGCGGTTGCCTAATGGGCTGTTTGTTGTCATCCCGGAGTGTTTCTCCCCGGGAATTGCTGTTTTGTTAGTTTGCAATCTTACAAAAACAGTGTGGCTCCATTAATCAAAAGGGCGCGGAGAAGTGGAGGCGCGCAGCACGCCGTCCGCAGTCCTATTGGGCCTTGGTGCCGTGCTTTTTAAATAAAACCTCAATGTCTTGCACCAACATTAAGCACCCCTTGGGTTGGCTGTTTAATACCGGTTCAATAGTCTTGGCAAACTTGTCAATTTTGCCAGGCTCGTCCACCATTTCAATAAGCACCGGATATTTTTCCACCAGTTCCAAAAAATGCGCCGAGCGCAGTTTGGTGCTTGGCCCAAACCCGAGCATTGCGCGGTGCGCGGTGGCTCCTTCCAGTCCAAATTCTTGCGCTTTTTTGGCAATAATTTCGTAGAGCGGAACGTGATTAATCGTGTCCGTGCTGCTGACGTAAATTTTAAGTAATTTTGCTTTTTGCATAGTACGCTCCCCCGGGAAAGTATCCCTTTTGGGTATCGTAGCACTTGCAGGGGAGGTTTGTAAAGACAAATTATTTGCCGCGGATTCGGCGGATATGGGCGCGGTGCTCATCAAACGTGCGGGAAAAAACGTGCCTCCCGCCGTGGTCTGCCACAAAGTAGAGCGCTTCAAAGCCGGCTTGCGGGTTAAGTACGCCCAGTACAGATTCCTTGCTTGGATTACAAATCGGCCCCGGGGGCAACCCTGCGTTGCGGTAGGTGTTGTATGGGGACTTTGTTTTCAGGTCCGAATAGGTCAGGCCTTTTTTCCAATAGCGGTTTTCTCTTAAATTAAAGCCCAGCGCATATTGTACGGTTGGGTCGGCTTCCAACCGTTTGCCTATACGGAAACGGTTTAAGTACACCGCCGCAATTTTGGGGCGTTCGTCGTGCACAATGGCTTCCCGCTCCACAATGGAGGCTACCGTCAACACTTGTTTTTCGGTTAAGTCCGTTTTGTATTGTTTAAAAAGCGGAGAAATGTGGTTACGGTACTGTTGTAACATTTCGTCCACCACCTTTTGGGCCGGGGTATTTTCGGCGAATAAATAAGTGGAGGGGAATAAATAGCCTTCTAAATCTTTTTGGCGCACGATATCCAAAAAGGCGTGCGGGTCCGTAATGTTGCGTTCGGCTAATGCTTCTGCGATTTCTTCGCTTCGCCACCCTTCCAAAACAGTTATTTTTTCGTAGTGGGTGCATTTGCCGCTTTTAATGCAGTTGATAACTTCAAAGGACGAGGTGTTTTCCCGCAAATCAAAGCGCCCGGCCTTTAAGTCGCGCGCGGAAGAAGTCAGGCGCAAAATTAATTTAAAGAAAAATTGGCTTTTGATAATGCCTTTTTCTTTAAGTGTACGCGCTACGGAAGAACCGCTTGCACCCGGCTCAATGGTTACTACAACTAATTTCCCCTTGCTTAAAAAACAAGTTTTTACTGCCCAGCAACCACCGATTACCAGGCAGAAAAACAAGATTAAAAGCAAGAGGAATTTTTTCATTATTTAACCAATTTAAAGAAATGGCGCTTGCCCACTTGCAATACATCACCGGTTTCAAAATGCAGCGGCCCGTCCTGCGGGACTTTTTCACCCTTTAAACGTACCGCACCTTGTTCAATGAGTCCGCGGGCTTTGTTTTTGCTTTGCGCCGCGCCCGCCGCAAAAATAATGGCGGAAAGAAGCGCGCCGTCCTCGGCTTTAAATTCGGGCATATCCGTAGGAAGTTCCTTTTTGGAGAATACCTTTTCAAAGTTTTCCAAGGCTGCCTTGGCTGCTTCTTCTCCGTGGAAACGTGTAACCATAATGCCGGCTAATTTCTTTTTGGCGGACATCGGGTGCATTGCTTTGATTTCGTCCATATTTTCGGACGTTAAAAGTTCATAGTACATTGGCATTAATTCGTCGGGAATAGACATTAATTTGCCAAACATATCGTTCGGTGCGTCGTTTAAACCCACATAGTTGCCGTAAGATTTGGACATCTTCTTTACACCGTCCAACCCCACGAGTAGCGGTACCGTAATGGCTACCTGCGGTTCCTGCCCGTTGTTCTTTTGCAGTTGGCGGCCCACTAGCAGGTTGAAAATTTGGTCCGTTCCGCCTAATTCCACGTCGGCTTGCAAAGCAACGGAGTCCTGCCCTTGGAACAAACTGTACAATACTTCCAAAAGGCTAATGGGGTTGCCCGAAGCCATACGTTTTTTGAAATCGTCGCGTTCCAGCACCTGGGCTACGGTTACTTTTTGCAAAGTTTGGAGTAAATCTTTCCCGCTTACGAAAGGGTCCAGCCACTCGCTGTTGAAACGGATTTCGGTTTTGGACGGGTCCAATACTTTAAAAGCCTGTTCGGTATAGGTTTTGGCGTTTTCTAAAATTTTTTCACGCGGTAAAACCGGGCGGGTGGAATCGCGGCCGGAAGGGTCGCCCACCGCGGCGGTAAAATCGCCGATAACGAGAACTGCTTTATGGCCTAAATCTTGAAATCTGCGTAAGAGAGAAAGTGCCACGCTGTGCCCCAAGTGCAGATCGGCGGAGGTCGGGTCGCAGCCGAGTTTTACTTTTAAGGTTTTGCCGCTTTCTAATTTTTTGGCGAGGTCCGCCTTGGATACTACGTCCACACAGCCGCGCGTTAAAAAGTTTATTTGTTCTTCCAAAGTCATTGTTTTCTCCATAATATAAAAACGGGTTATCTTCTATATTTTACCATATACAAACTAAAACCGCCCGGTAATCAGGGCCGGACGGAAAAGGTTAATACCAAGGCGAGCCGAAGCGGTTATATCCGCGTGTGCCCGGCCAAAAACACAGCACCAGTGTAACAACAGGAGGAAAAAGGATAGCCAAAATAAACCACCAGCCGGATAAATTCATATCGTGAAACCGCCGCACGGTGGCAAACCACCACAGCAGAAGTGCCAAAAGCACAAAACCGCTCCCCAAAAAAAGACAAATTAGGCCCAAGAGCGATGTTCCCTCTCCGGGCAAAGCCAAGTGAACGAGCAGTCCGCCAAGCGCGTAAAATATGCTGATAATACATAACCGGAGCAAATAGCCAAGTCTTGGTAATCTTCCGAAAAATCCCATAGTGTAATTCTCCTATTTAAATTGCATTTGTTGCGTAACGGCCAATGCGCGCGGCATCAGCACACAGCGGGAATAGACTGTTTGTCCCAACGCAAACAATAAACCTAAAACCGCAAAAACTATTAATAACGGTTTCTTTTCTTGCCTGCGCACGGTTACAGAGCCGAAGCGGTTTTCGTCCGGAGAGCCTTTTTTAAAGCACAAAAAGAGCCAAACTATAAGCCCCAAAAGCGTAAACAGCCACCATTTTTCTTGAAAGAAAAGGGATACTCCTGTTACGGGGATAATGTATCCGGCAATCCACCAGGCGGATAAATTCATATCGTGCAGGCGGCGCGAAAACGAAGCAAAAGCCAACCAAGCCATCAAGATACTAAGGGCAAGTTGCGCAAGACTTAACAGCAAACTTGAAAACAACGCTCCGGCTGAAAGCGAAGCAGAATTTCCCAACACAAGCGTTTGCAAAACAAGGGAAATCAAGCCTAAACCCTGCCACAAGGCTCCCACGCAGGCAAATTCTAGGCGGTTGGCGCGCGGGGCAAAACGAAAGTAATGTTTCCAGTCCATAAAAACTCCTTAATAAAAATCGTACGGGTCTGCTGCTACTTTTATTGTAACTTTTTTTGCGGGAGTGTAGGAATCCAGCACCGCCAATAAATCAAGCCAGCGCGCTTCGTCCGTTTTAAACAGTAAATACTGCTTTTTTAATACGTCCGTTTTTTTGGCGCACCACACCGGGCCTAATACCTCTATGGCGCGGGTATGCCCCAAGCGTTTGATTTTGGCTGTTTCGGTGTTTAACAGGGTTGTATCTTTGGCTTTGATAAGCACTTTAATTAGGTGCGTGTAGGGCGGATAGGAAAAACTTTCGCGCAAAAGCAGTTCTGTTTCTGCGGTTTGGTTATAATCACCGGATAAGAGGGGGGAATAGTCGTAGGCTTCTTTGTCGGCGGCTTGGATGATTAACCTTCCGTCTGGAACTCCCGACAAATGCCCGCGTAAGCCAAAGAGCATTTGACCGTATTTTTCGGAAGCGCGAAAATCCGGGCCGTCCAGTTCCAATTCCGCGTCCAATACGGCGGCTAATGTAACTTTGGCCCCGCGTAACGCGCCGGAGGCCAGGCGTGTGCCGACAATAATGTCTGCATTTCCGGTTTTTAGCGCATTTAAGGCTTCAAAGCCTTGCCCCGCTTTTGTTTTTAAAGTGTCAGAATCCAGGCGCAAAAGTTTAGCCTTGGGAAAGAGTTTTTGTACTTCGGTAACGATTTTTTGCGTGCCTCCGCCGCGTGATTTAAAAATCAGGTTGTGGCACTGGGGGCACTCTTGCTGTAAACTTTCGGTGTGCCCGCATTTTTTGCAGACCAAACGGTCTCCGTGTTCGGGGGTGTTTTCGCGTGATAAAATGGCACCGCACTTTTTACATTTAGCATAAGAGCCGCAGTTTAAACAATAGTAAGCCGTAGAGTAGCCCCGACGGTTTAAAATTAAAAGAGAAGTTTCTTTTTTTTGCAGGTTTTCGGTCAGTTGGCGAACCAAAAAGTCGGATAGAAAGCGGCTTTTTTCGCCTTTTTTATCGGTGATTTTAATTTGAGGGGAAAAATGATGCCCCGGTACAGCCCCGGTAAACGGAATTTGCAAAACTTGTTTCTTTTGTACCATTTTAAGCATTTCCACGCTCGGTGTGGCAGAGGCAAAAACCAACACCGCCCCGTGCGCCTGTGCGCGGAACATTAATAAATCGCGTAAATGGTAATAAGGTTTATTTTCCTCTTGCTTATAATTATCATCACCTTCGTCCAAAACGGCGGCCAGCCGCAGGTTTTTAAAGGGTAATAAGGCCCCGGAACGTGTAGAAATTACCACACAGGGGAGTCCGTTGGAAATGGCGGAAAAATACTTTTTCTTTTTGGATAAAAGCATACGGCTGTGCCAGCAAAATACATTATTTGCACCAAAGCGCGTTTCTGCCTCCGCTATGAACTGTCGTGCGGCTACGATATCGGGTACGGTAATTAAAGTTTGCCCATAGCCGGCCAATACGTCGCCTGCCAAGCGTAGCACCGTTTCAGTTTTGCCGGTGTATGCAGGCCCGTTAAAAAGCACGGGGTGAAACTCATAGGCGGGAAAAGCCCGGATAGTTTTTAAAGCGTTCTCTTGGGAAGAAGTCAGCGTAAAAGCCGGTGTTTTTATATCAATATGTATAGAAACAGGGGAATTATCTACTTTAAAATAAGGTTGGGGAGGAATAAGCGAAAAAAGGATTTGTCCGACAGGACAGCCCCAGTGCGTTTTCATAAAACGGGCTAACGGAAATAAATCGGAGCCAAACAAAGGGCGTTCATCTACCACGGAGACAATTTCTTTTAATTTCATATCTTCGGGTGCGGTACGGACATCACTGACAGATACAATCATACCTCCCGTTAAAATCCGCCCGAACGGAGCCGTTACGCGCACACCGGGAACAGCCTTTGCAGCCAATTCATCAGGCACCAGGTAGTCAAAATCGCGGTCCAGCGGTACGTCAAAAACAACTTTGCAATACATAAGGGGTTATTTGGCGGCGCCCTTTAAGCCCAGTTCCGCCATTACCATTTGCAGGTCCAGCCACGCATCTTTTTTCCACCCGGGGTTGCGCAAGAGGGCGGCGGGGTGGAACGTGGCCAATATTTTAACGGGGCGGGGCAAGGTTACGCTGTCTAAATGTAAATCATAAAATTTGCCGCGCAAGGCACCCAAAGATTTTGCGTCCGCAATAAGTGCTTTGGCAGACACTCCTCCCAACGCAACGACATATTTGGGGCAGATAATGGAAATCTGTTTTTCAATATATTTGCGGCAGCAGGCGATTTCTTCGGCATTGGGGGCGCGGTCATTGCCGTGTTTTTCGGGATGGAGAGGGTCCGTCATTGGGTGGCATTTTGCAATATTGGCAATAAATACCTGCTCCCGTTTTAACCCCATAGCGGCAATCATTTTATCCAATAATTGCCCCGCGCGGCCTACAAACGGGCGACCTTGGCGGTCTTCGTCAAAACCGGGGCCTTCTCCCACAAACATTAGGTCGGCATCTACATTTCCTTCCCCGGGTACCGCGTTTAAGCGCGAGGATCCCAGCGGACAACGGGTGCAGGATTTAATTGTTTCGGCCAGTTCGGCCAAAGCGGTTGTTTTTTGGGCGGTGGTCATAAGGCTCCCGGATAAAGAGATTTGGCTGTCGGCCGCTTGGCCGGTTCCGTCGGTCGGCTGAACCTCAACCGCCGCAGAGGGGGTAATGCTTTTAGGCTTGCGGGTAAATTCCACGGTTAAAGTTTCGCCCTCCGGCATTTTGGGCAAGGCTTCCTGCGCAGCAGGCTGAACGGATGCAGACGGTAAAATATCGGCCGCGCGCTGTGGCACGGCCGTTAAAATAAATTCGTCTTCTTCCTGATTGGCAATAAAACGTCGCAGTTCTCCTGCCAACCGGCGCAGCGAATCCTGGGCCATATTACAGTTTCATCGGTTCTTTGGCTTTGCGTTCCGCTTCTTTACGGGCTTCTTCCTGGGCTTTGAGTTCGGCTTCCAGGTTTTTCTTGCTCACGGTTAAAACTTCTTCTTTGGAAACGCGGTTGGACAAAATGTCGTCCAGCGCCACTTTGATAACGACGGCGTTGGGCTGATGTTTGTATTCGTCTTTCTTTTTGAGTTCTTTGGCCCACATAGATGCCAAGACGACTACGTCGTAGCGGTCGCCGTCAAAGTTCATAAGTTTGGCATCAAATTCTTTGTCGTTTTTAAAAGACATATTATCCCTCGCAAGTTTTATTTTAGATTTTTAATTTTTAAATCTTGTCTGCATACGCGGCATTGTTCCGCGGCTACAATTCCGGCCATTTTATCCACGGCCTCCGCCAGTTCGTCATTGAGCAAGGCATAGTCGTAACGGTCCAGTTCCTGCATTTCTTTTTTTGCCGTTTCTAAGCGGATTTCAATATCCTGCGTATTGTCGTTACGGCGCAAAATGCGGTTTTTGAGTTCTTTTAAACTCGGTGGAACGATAAAGACGGTGGCCGCGTTCGGGTATTGGGCTTTTACCGTGCGTGCACCCTGTACGTCAATAACCAAGATGGGGCAAATGCCTTTTTTCATCAGGTCATCTACCGATTTTTTGGGAATTCCGTAATAGTGCGTATGCACTTGGGCCCACTCCAACATTTGGCCTTTTTTAATTGCCTGCTCAAATTGTTTAATCGTCCAAAAGTGGTAGTCCACTCCGTTTTTTTCGCCGGTTCTCGGTGCACGGGTGGTGGCGGTAATCACGCGCGAAACGGATTTATCGCGTTTTAAGACCGCATCTACAATCGTAGTTTTGCCTGCCCCAGAGGGCGAAGAAACAATAATAGGAAAAGGCTTCATTGATATATTTTAGTAAATATTTAGGCTTGGGTAAAGTAACCGGGGCTTTTACATTAAATAAGTCCGTTTGTCTATTTCCACAGATAGCACGCCCGGCACTCTTTTGTAATATTTAATGGCCTTGGCGGGCGTTTTGTTATCCGGCACGCGCACGGCGGCGCCGTTTAAATTTTTATAATCATATAGAATTTCAGAGCCGTATTTTTGTGCAGCCTTAAAAAGCGGCTCCTTGCCTACTTGGGCATCATAAAAAATAATTAAGGTACGGTTTTGGGGGCCATGGTTGTCTGCTGTTTTGGGGGCGGTGTGGCAGGCCGCCAACGAAAATAAAACTGTAAAGATAAAAAATAATTTCTTCATAATTACATTATAGCAGAGTTTGGGGAAAAATTTAGGCATAAGAATTCCCACGGCTTTTGCATTGGGGGGGTAATTTTACATCTTAATTCTGCGCGTTACAATCCGCGAGTATAGAGAAGCCCCGCCAAGGGGCAGGGCTTCAATGCTTAAACGATAATTGCGGCTTGCGCTTGAATTAATCTTACATCTTAATTCTGCGCGTTACGTTATCTTTGCGGAAGCATTCAATTACGTCGCCTTCGGCTACGCCTTTGAACCCTTCAATCAAAATACCGCACTCATATCCTTTTTCCACTTCCTTTACATCGTCTTTGAAGCGTTTTAAGCCACCAATTTTGCCGTGGCCCACTTCTTCGCCGTTGCGTTTGATACGCACTTCGTAGCCGCGTACCACTTTGCCGCTATCTACGAGAGAGCCGGAAATTAAGCCGGAACTGAGTTTCATTACCTTTTTAATGGTGGCTGTACCTACAACCGTTTCCACCACATCGGGTTCTAATAAGCCTTCCATCGCGGCTTTGATATCTTCCAGCAGTTCAAAGATAATGGTGTAAAGGCGGATTTCAATGCCTTCGCGTTCGGCTTCGGCGTGGGCCTTGTTCTCTACGTCCACGTGGAAACCGATTACCACCGCGTTACTGGCCTTAGCCAACAGAATATCGGACTCGTTGATGTTGCCCGGGGCGGAGAGGATAATATCCAATTCCACTTCGTCCGACGGAATACGCAGGAGTGCGTCCTTGATGGCCTCAATGGAGCCTTGCACGTCGGCCTTTAAAATAAGGCTTAACTTTTTAACGCGGTTCCCGTTTTCGTCCTTTTGCGCCAAGTTCATTAACGAAACTTGTTTGCGGTGGGCTTGAGAGTCTTCCTTCTGCGCCAGTTTACGTTTTTCGGCGGCATAGCGGGCTTCCTTTTCGCTGTCCATAATGTAGAGTGTATCACCCACTTGCGGCGGCTCGCCGTTGATGCCTAAAATCTCCGCCGGAACGCTTGGCCCGATTTTTTGGTAGCGTTGGGAATTTTCGTCAATCAGCGCGCGGATACGGCCGTAGTTGGTCCCCACGATAAACGGGTCGCCTATTTTCATTGTGCCTTTTTGTACCAGCACGGTTGCCACGACACCGCGTTTATTATCGCGTTTGCTTTCCAAAATGACACCCACGCCCGGGCGGTCCGGGTTGGCTTTCAGTTCCATCATTTCGGCCTGCAAGGAAATCATTTCCAAGAGTTTATCAATATTGATGTTCTTTTTGGCTGAAATTTCTACATAAATGGTGTTGCCCTGCCACTCTTCGGGCACCAGCCCGCGGGCGGCCAAGTCTTGTTTGACGCGGTCCGGATTGGCACCGGGCAAGTCAATTTTGTTGATTGCCACAATGATAGGCGCGCCGGCGGCTTTGGCGTGTTCCATAGCCTCAATGGTCTGCGGCATAATACCGTCGGTAGCGGACACCACGAGCACCACAATATCCGTGGCCTGGGCACCGCGGGCACGCATTGCCGTAAAGGCTTCGTGTCCGGGAGTGTCTAAAAACGTCAGTGTGCCGCGCGGAGTGGTTACGCGGTACGCGCCAATGTGCTGCGTGATAGCGCCCGCTTCACCCGCAACAACGTTAGATTTGCGGATAGCATCCAAAAGGCTCGTCTTACCGTGGTCCACGTGGCCCATAATGGTAATAACGGGGCTTCTGGGCTTTAAGGAGGCCGGGTCGTCCGGCGTTTCCATAAGCGCGACGGTTTCTTTGCTTAAATCTTCTTCCGCCAGTTCCGCTTTAAAGCCGCACTCGTCCACAATCAGTTCCAGCATATCTTTTTCTAACCGCTGGTTAATCGTGGCGAAGATGCCCATCATCATTAACTTTTTGATAAAATCATTTGTTTTGATGTTCATCTTTTCGGCCAATTCTTTTACCGTCGGTTGTCCTACAATGCGGATAACCTTCGGGTCTTTGGCCGGAGCCTCTTGCACGGGCGCTTGATGATGATGGTGTCCGTGTCTCGGACCCTGAGGGCGGCTCTCCTGCGGGCGGCTTTCCTGCGGACGGTTCTCCTGCGGGCGGTTTTGGGGCGCAGTCTGCTGTACCGGGGCCGCTTTCGGAGCCGGGGTTACTGGTGCAGGCTTCGGTGCGGGAGCGACAGGGGCCGGTTTTGGCATATTGACGGCCTTTTGCTCTTGCGGTTGGGTAGCAGGTTTTGCTGCCGCCGCCGGTTGAACCGGTGCGGCCTGTTCCTTTTCCGTCATTATATCTTCGGCAACGGGTTTGACAGCCGGTTTTTTAACCGTTGTTTTTGCGTGCGTTTTTTTAACTGCCGTCTTTTTTGCAGCCGTCGTTTTGGCGGCCGTTTTTTTAGCCGTAGTTTTTTTTGCAGCCGTCGTTTTAGCGGTTGTTTTTTTGGCGGACGTCTTTTTTACAGCCGTTTTCTTCTTGGCGGAGGATTCTTCGTCGGTGTTAGTTGTTTTCTTTGTCGTCATTAGTTTCCTCCTGTGTGGACTTATCCGCTAAATATTTTTTAGCGCCCTCAATAATCTTTGCGGCTGTTTTTTCGCCAATGCCCTGAACCGTGGACAAGTGTTCCACATCAAGTTCGGCAATTTGTTCTACGGTTGTAAAGCCGGATTTTTGCAATACTTCCGCCATTTTGGGGCCGATACCTTCTACATCAGCCAAGGTGGCCTGTACGGCGGCGGTGGCTTCTTTGCCTTCTTTTGCCTTTTGGGATTCGCTCTTTACTTCCAGGTTCCAACCTGTCAGTTTGGAGGCCAGTTTAATATTTTGCCAATCTTTCCCAATGGCGATAGCCAACTGGTCATCCGGCACAATAACGGTGGCCTTCTTTTCGGTGAGGCTTTCAATTTTTACAAAGTCTGCCTTAGCCGGGGCCAGCGAGTTCATAATGACGGTGGAAATATCGTCGGAATAGTTGATCAGGTCAATGCGTTCGCCGGATAGTTCGTTCATTACCGCGCGGATGCGGATACCGCGCATACCTACGCAAGTACCGATAGGGTCAATTTTGCTGTCAATGCTGGACACCATTACTTTGGCGCGGAAACCGGGGTCTCTCTGTACATTTTTGATTTCCACAATGCCTTCGTTGATTTCGGGCACTTCCACTTTAAAAAGTTCTTCCAAGAATTTACCGTTGGCGCGGGATAAAATAACGTAAGGCCCGCGTTGTCCTTTATCCATTTTGAACGCGGCCGATTTGTAGCGGGAGAGCACCGGGTCGTCGCCGATATTGGCCAAATCGTTTTGGTTAAGCACCTTGGCAATAATGGCTTTTACACGGGAACCGTTTACATAGCGTTCCTTTTTGATTTGTTCGCAATACGGCAAAATGGCTTCCACCTTTCCCAAATCTACGATAATGTCGCGGTCGGAGAAGCGGCGCACGGAGCCTGTGATTACTTCGCCTTCGCGGGGTTTAAATTCTTTGTAGAAATTGTCGCGTTCAATGCCGCGGACTTTTTGAATTAACACTTGTTTGGCAATTTGCGCCGCAATGCGGGAGAAATCTTCCACTTCCAAGGTAATCGTTACCACGTCGCCGGCTTTGGGGGCCTTTAAGTATTTTTTGGCTCCTTCCACGTCAATTTCCATTTCCGGGTTGGTTACTACTTCCACCACATTTAGCGTTTGAAAGGCTTTAATGGAGCCGCTTTCTACATCAATTTTGGCTGAAATCTGGGCGGTTTTGCCCAAGTTTTTGCGCAAGGCGGACACCAAGGCATCTTCAATCGTTTTTAAAATGTCTTCGCGTTTGATGTTCTTTTCTCTTTCCAAACCTTCTAACGCTAACACTAAATCTTTTGCACTTCCTTCCATTTTGATAATCTCCTTTTTGCTCGGTTTAATACCGCAGCGGGGTTAAAATTCAAGGACCGGGTCCAAATTGGCCTTCTTGATATTGTCGTACGAGAAGCGGAACTGGTTGGTTCCGTCATCAAGCACAAAGTGGTCGTCTTCCGCCGAGGCGATAACGCCCGTAAAACTGCCGCGGCCTTCCAACGGTATTTTAAGCACAACTTTGGCGCGTTGGCCCACGAAGCGTTTAAAGTGTTCGGGCTTTTTCAGTACGCGCTGCACTCCGGGGGAGGATACCTCTAAAATATAAGCGCCGTCAATCAAGTTTTCCATTTCCAAAATGGAATCAATTTTGTCGGTCAGTTCGCCGCAGTCATCCAGCGTTACGCCGCCGGTTTTATCTACGAAAAACTGTAAAAGTTTCTTTCTTCCTTGGTTTTGGATAATTAAATCCACCAGTTCCACGTCTTGCTGGGCAAGTGCGCGGGCTACGGTTTCTTCAATGGTTTTGGGGTCTCTCATATTTACTCCTTTTGTAGAGCCTTATTATGGAAAGAGCGGCTTGTTGCCAAGCCGCTCTTTCTAGAACACTCATATCATAACATATAGGGAGTAATGTGTCAAATATTTATCTTTCTTGCTAAAAAGTATAATAGTTATATGACAATTTCTTTTATGCAGATATATCCGGCAAAAGCCGTATTGGCATTAGCCTTGGTGGAGCAGCGTGTAACGTGGTTGGAAACCAAGAGAATTGAACAATGGGCGCGCTCGCATTATTTATCCCGCTACAATTTGGCTTATTTTGAAAATGCCGCCCGTCTGGGCCGGTTGTGGGGGCTTTTTAAGGAGTCCCGGTTGGTGGCTTCGGCCGTTTTATTAGATAAAGACCCGCGCTGGAAAGGATTTGAAGATGCCCCCGCGTGGTATGTACATAACTTGGCCTCGGCGGTGGATAAACCGGGGGCCGGTGCTGAATTTTTACACCAGGCTGAAATGAAGGCGCGGGAACTAAAAAAGCAATTTTTGCGGCTTGATTGTAGGACCGGAGCAAAAAAAATTAATGCGTATTATGAAGAAAAGGGTTTTTTATATGCTGGTGAGTGTGAGGAACCCTTCTACAAAGGAACACTTCGGCAAAAGAAGTTATAAAACTGATAAAAAGTATTTGCCCGGGCTTGTACCCGGGTTTTTTTACAAACTAATCCATTTTTGCGGTTGCGCGGAAGAGGTGTGTTGTTTACAATAAAAGAGTAGTAGCCGTAACAAAACAGAAGTATTTTTTATAGGGGGAAAAATGAAGAAAACTGTATTAATTGCGGTCTTGGCGCTGGTGTTGGGTGTCTCGTCCGCTTCTGCCCAAGGGGGCAAAACTTCCGGGGCGGCTTACCAACATAAAGCCGGTGCCGCCGCCACGCAAAAAGCCAATGCAGCATCCTTAAAAAAGGGTGAGCCTCGTCTTAATGCAACCACCACCACTACGAACGTTTATAACGTGTCCGCCACTGACAAGCGCGGTACCACGGACTACGGCGTAATGGAGCAGACCGTTACCAATGCACAAGGTTCCACCACTACCAATGCGGTGCTGTATGATGAATATACACCCAGCAAAGCCGCGCGTGTGAACGAAAGGGATATGGAAGTGTCTGTGGCGGGTGGTGTTTCTTATACGTTTAATAAAGACGACCGCAAAGACCGCTACGCCAAAAACGGATTCGGCGCGAATATGAATATGCTGTGGAATATGACGCCCAACTTTGCAATGGGGCTGGATTATATGATGCTCCACCCGGGCACCAAGAGCCACAACAAAGACGGCCAAGCCCGCAACTATAAAGACTTCTACTTGCACTCTATTGCCTTGGGCGGGCGCTACACATTAAACGCGTGGGATAATTGGCGCGTTTACCTGCCAATGGGTTGGGGAATGATGCAAGCGCGTATGAAGACCACTACCGACGCGGGCGACCGTTCCAGTAAGGATAAATGGGGAACCGGTTTTTATGCGGGGTTAGGTTTGCAGTATGATATTTCTACCGACTTATTTGCCGGCTTGGAATACCGCTATACCTATGCGTTTATTAGTGATAAACACCTGTCCGACTTTGGACGCAATAATGACTTGCAGTTCCACTCGCTCTTTTTGCGTCTTGGTATGCGGTTTTAAGAAAGCAGATTATTAAAAGAAAGGGAACCTGCTAAGGGTTCCCTTTCTTTTTGTGAGTGCTGTTTCAGTTGTGAATTCGGAACTTTTTATAAGCCTAAAAACACTTGTTTAATTTCTATATTATATGAGTGTTTGCTTTTGCTGATTTTTTTTGTTAGACTAAACTAAAAACTGGTAAAAAGGAGAATTTGGATGAAATATACAAAACAAAGGCTACCGGGGAAAATGTTTCAAAGAGAGGGCTTTACTCTTATAGAATTGTTGGTAGTTGTGTTAATTATTGGCATTTTGTCTTCGGTGGCCCTGCCGCAATATACCAAAGCCGTGGAAAAATCCCGTGCGACAGAAGCGAAGGCGACAATGAAAAAAATCTATGAAGCGGAGTTAATTAGAAATATGGAGATGGGGACTACCGATGTGATGTATCCGCTGGACGAACTTTCCGTTTCCTTTACAAATGCTAATGGAACTCTGGCAACAGGCACGAATTTTTCTACGAAAAATTTTAGTTATAACGTTAGATCTTTTTATAATGGGCATCCTTGCATAAATGTTCGTCGTTTGCTTGATGGCAATAATGGGTACGAATTTTCTCTCCCTCTTTTTAGTGGGCGTATGTATTGTTCAGATTATGTTGATGGAAAGATGTGCGGTTCTTTTGGGTTTCTGAAAAAAGATTCGGTCTGTGAAGCCACGCTGTCTTCCAGCCGGTGTTATACCGAGTAAATGAGTAGCATATATTAAAGGATTTCCCCATAAGATATGGGGGAATCCTTGTTGGCATAAAAATCCCCAGAGTTTAAAATTTCTCTGGGGATTTTTGAATTTTTTATTTACCTGTGGCGGTTAATATCTTTTCCACCGCTTCGGACAAATTCCAGCGGACGGCTTCTTTATCGGTCCGCTTTTTATATTCGCATTGGCCGTCTTTCACCGTTCGGCTGCTGACCACCAGGCGGTACGGCAGGCCGATTAAGTCCATATCTTTAAACTTAATGCCGGCGCGTTCGTCGCGGTCATCTAACAACACGTCTAACCCTTTGGCTTCCAACGCGGCGCAAATTTCGTCCGCGTGTTTTTTTACTTCGGGGTTAGAGTGGTAATCAATGGCAACTAATGCTACATCAAACGGAGCCAGCGGCGCGGGCCAAATGATACCGTTGTCGTCGTGAGATTGTTCAATGGCAGCGGCCACCACGCGGCCTACACCAATGCCGTAGCAACCCATAATCATCGGTTGGGCCTTTTGTGTTTCGTCCAAGAACGTGGCGTTCATTGCCTTGGAATATTTAGTGCCCAGTTTGAAAACGTGGCCTACTTCAATCCCGCGCGTAAATGTAAAGGGTTTGCCGCAATGGGGGCAGATATCACCCGCAGAAGCAATTTTTAGATCGCAATATTCATCTACTTTAATATCGCGTAACGGTGT
The DNA here is from genome assembly GCF_021632165.1 of Candidatus Avelusimicrobium fimicolum. Lineage (NCBI taxonomy): Bacteria > Pseudomonadati > Elusimicrobiota > Elusimicrobia > Elusimicrobiales > Elusimicrobiaceae > Candidatus Avelusimicrobium > Candidatus Avelusimicrobium fimicolum. The sequence continues at coordinate 9,072 of NZ_JAJWTS010000002.1, read as the reverse complement.
AACGTTTTTTGTATGGACGTCCTTTTCGTTCCCGCCGGACACGCCGTTAATCACCCCTTTTACATAGTTGTCGGCATAAATGGGCAGTTCGGGATGTTTCTCTTTTAAGCCTTGTGCCCCTGCAAAGCCCACAAAGGAACCCGTAATCTTGGTATAGGTTTCTTCATCTGCTTTTACAAGTTCGGTGCATTTTAAAAACGCGCGGAATTTGGGTTCGTTCAGTTCGTGGTCGCCGCGCATCAAGGCCACCACAGGCTTGCCGTCGGCCATAAACAAAAGGAGTTTAATCAGTTTAGAGGTCGGCACTTTGAGCATATCTGCCACGTCCTCAATCGTGTAAGCCTTGGGCGTGGAAACCTGTTCCATAGGCAGCAGTTCATCTTCGTTTAACGGTGGAAATTCCGGGCATTTGACGGCGGCCTTTTCCGTATTGGCTGCATAACCGCAATCGGAATCTGCGATAGCATCCTCGCCGTTGTCGGCCAAAACCATAAACTCGTGGGAGAAATTGCCGCCAATAGCGCCGGTATCGGCCTCTACGGCTTTGAATTTAAAGCCGCAGCGCGTAAAAATGCGTTGATAGGCATCATACATCCGCTGATACCAATCGTCGGCCTGCGCGTCGGTAGCGGCAAAGGAATAGGCATCTTTCATATAAAATTCGCGGGAGCGCATTACGCCAAAGCGGGGGCGGATTTCGTCGCGGAATTTAGTGCCGAACTGGTACAGACAGACCGGGAGTTGTTTGTAAGAGGATAAATCTTTACGGACGAGGTCGGTTACTTCTTCTTCGGCGGTGGGGGAAACGCAGAAGCCCGCACCTTTGCGGTCTTCCAGTTTTAAGAGTTGGTCTCCAAAGTGTTCCCACCGGCCGCTTTCTTCCCAGAGTTCTTTGGGTTGGATAATCGGCATCCAAATTTCGTTGGCGCCCGCGCGGTTCATTTCTTCGCGAATAATTTGCTCCACTTTTTTCAGCACTTTAAAGCCAAGCGGCAACCACTCGTACAGGCCGCTGCCCAGTTTGCGCACAAGCCCGGCGCGAATCATTAATTTGGCGGACAGGTTATCCGCATCTTTGGGGGCTTCTTTTAAAGTAGGAATATAATAGTTTGATAATTTCATTTTATGTCCTTTTTATGGTTTCTTATAAATTTATTTCTTCCAGGTGTTGATTTTGTCAATTAAAAAATCAACCCATTTTTCTTGCGGGAGTTTGAACATCGTTTGACCGTGTTCAAAATATAACCCTTCGCCTTTGCCGCCCGCAATGCCGAAATCGGCATCACGCGCTTCGCCGGGGCCGTTTACAATGCAGCCCATTACGGCAATTTTCAGCCCGGTGGCCTTTTTTAACAGGTCTTTGTCGGCATAAATTTTATCTTCCAAGGCGTGTACCGTTCCCGTTACATCTACTTGCGTGCGTCCGCAGGTGGGGCAGGAAATCAGGTTCGGGCCGTATTCACGCAGGCCGAGCGCCTTTAAAATTTCGTAAGCCGTGCGTACCTGCATACGCGGGTCCTCGGTTAAGGAAACGCGTATTGTCGCGCCGATCCCCTTTTGCAAAAGAGTGCCCAAGGCTACTGCACTTTTAACAGTGCCGCTTAAAAAACTGCCCGCTTCCGTAAGCCCGATGTGCAGGGGAATATCGCTTTGTTTTGCAAAAAGTTCGTTGGCCAGTACCGTCCGTTTGAAATTGTCGGACTTTAACGAAACGACCACATTTTTAAAGTTCAACTGTTCCAAAATGTTGGCTTGTTCCAGGGCTTCGTTGACCATTACTTCGGCCCATTTTTCGTCGGTCAGGTCCATTTTGCCCTGAACGGTTTTTAAATATTTTACGCTCCCCGCATTTACCCCAATGCGCATAGCCACGCCGTGGTCCAAGGCGGCTTTTACCACCTCTTTGGTGTTTTCCACCGCCCCGATATTTCCGGGGTTGATGCGCACTTTATCTATGCCTTGTTTGATGGCTTCCAAGGCCAATTTATAATCAAAGTGAATATCCGCCACCAGGGGGGAGTGAATACGTTTTTTGATTTCGCCGATGGCTTGCGCCGCCTGCATATCGGGCACGGCTACACGGTTGATTTCACATCCGGCATCTTCCAATGCACAGATTTGCGCCGCTGTTTTGGCGGCGTCGCGCGTGTCTGTGTTGCACATACTTTGTACACGCACAGGGTGGCCGGTTCCCAAAATATACGGGCCGACTTTTACTTCTCTACTTTTGTACATTTTCCGCCTCCGCGGGTGTTTGTTCGGGCGCGGCCTGTGCCGCCGCGGCGGCTTTGGGCTTAAAGAAGATACGTTTCGCGTCCGAATAGGTGGCATACACCACGAGTAAAATTAAAAGATACATACCAATATTTACCGCGATATTAAGCGTTTTTTCGGTCGGTAACTTTTTGGTAAGCCCTTCCCATAAATAGACAAGGGCATATCCGCCGTCCAGTATCGGAATAGGAAATAAATTAAACATCCCCACCGCTACGGACAGCATAGCAATTAAAAATACAAAATCTAATAAACTGCGGTGTACCGCTTGGTGAATAATATTTACAATACCTACCGGGCCGGCCAGTTCCGGGGCTTTCTTTTTAACGAAACTTTGCGTTAAGGAGGTAAGCGAAAACTTGGTCCAGTAGTAACATTGGTAAAACCCAAGCCCGGCGGCTTTCCACCAAGGAACGGGTTGATATATTACCTCTACGGTTACACCCAGTACGGTGGGGGCATCTTTTTTAAAGGAGTCCGCCTTGGCGGTAGCGGTTAAAGTTTTATCCCCGCGTTCGTAAGTAAGCGTTAAATCGCCTTGGCGCTTGCCGATTTCTTCTACAACTTGCAGCCAGTTTGCTGTTTGAACACCGTTTACGGACAAAATTTTATCCCCTGCTTTTAGGTCCAGTTCGGCGGCCGGATAGCCCTCAGCCACCGCCCCGATAACAGCGGGCATCTTGGCTCCGTCTGTTTCCGGCATCCCTTTAATGTAAATCAGTGCGCCGAAGATAAGAGCGGCCAGCAGATAGTTAAATAAAGCACCGTTTACCACCATAAAAAATTTGGCATACCATTTTTTAGCCGCAAATTCATACGGTTTGGGCGGTTCGGGAGCATCCTGGGGGTGGAACATTTGTCCGGCCGGTTCAACAAATCCGCCAAAAGGGATAGCCCGCACCTGATAATCTGTATCGCCCACTTTTTTGTGCCAAAGAATTTTGCCGAAACCAAAGGCAAATTCTTTTACGCGGATTCCCGTCAGGCGGCAAGCCAGGTAATGCCCGAATTCGTGAACAATGACAATCGGGCTTAAAGCAACAATAACAGCAATAATGGATAGTAGCATTTATTCTCCTAAATAGAAGCCTTTTTATAGGTTTTATCTGCCAGACAAGCCTGCGCGGCTTCACGCGCCCAGGCATCAGCATCTAATGCCTGGTTGAGAGTTGCATCCCCGCTGGTGTGGGGGGCCCCTTTAAGCACCGTGTAAATCAGTTTGGAAATATCCGTAAACTTGATTTGTTCTTTCAAAAAGGCATCTACGGCCACTTCGTCTGCCGCGCTTAACACAGCGGGCATAATACCACCTTGGCGGTAGGCCGATAAAGCCAAAGCCAGGCAAGGGAAGCGCTCAAAATCAGGCTCAAAAAATTCCAATTTAGCGGCTTCAAATAAATTTAATTTTTTTACCGGCCCAGGGGCGCGGTGCGGGTAGGTAATTGCATACTGAATCGGTACGCGCATATCCGGCTCGCCCATTTGGGCCAAAATGGCCCCGTCGTTAAATTCCACAGCCGAGTGGACGATAGATTGCGGATGAATTACAATTTGCACCTTTTCCTCGGGCAAATTAAAAAGGTTCATAATTTCAATAGATTCAAACCCCTTATTCATTAAGGTAGCGGAATCTATGGTGATTTTTTTGCCCATATGCCAACGCGGATGGTTTAAGGCTTCGGCTGGTGTAACAGTGGACAAGGCCGCCTTGCGTTTGGCAAACGGTCCGCCGGAAGCCGTTAAAAAGACGCGGGAAATATCCTGCGTGTGGCGGTGGTATGAATGCTCATCGGCCAGCCCCGCCATACATTGAAAAATGGCGGAAGGTTCGCTGTCCACCGGCAAAATAGCGGCTTCCCAGCGTTCGCACTCTTTCATTAACGTTCTGCCGGCCATTACCATTGGTTCTTTGTTTGCGAGAGCCACCGTTTTTCCGGCTTTAATCGCGCTTACTAAGGGTTGAAATCCCACGGCACCGACCACGCCGTTTATCACCAAATCGGCAGACGGCAAGGAGGCCATAAACATTAAACTTTCTATTTCGGGCGGCAAAAGGCGCGTGGCGGCGGGGACCTGGTCTTTAATTTTTTCGTAACTGGCCTGGTTTAACACCGCCGCAAAGCGAGGCTTAAAAGTGTGCAACTGCTTTAAAAATAAATCGGTATTATTATTAGCCGATAATGCTATTACGCGGTACTCTTTCCCTAACCGTGCAATTACGTCCAAGGAAGAAGTGCCGATAGAACCGGTGGAGCCTAAAATTACGATATTTTTCATAGTTTAATCGTGTAAAGAACCACATAATAAAAAAGCGGCGCGAGCAGCAAATAAGAGTCAAACCGGTCTAAAAATCCACCGTGTCCGGGGAGCAAATTGGAGGAATCTTTTACACCTGTGGAGCGCTTTATTACCGATTCGGCTAAATCGGATACCTGGCCCACTATGGCAATCAACAAGCCCAAAATAACGGCGGTTTTAACCGAAAGAGTATTGGATAAAAACAAGTGCGCCATAAGCACCGCTGCACCGACGGCAAGCAGCGTGCCGCCGACAGCGCCTTCCCACGTTTTCTTGGGGCTGACTTCCACATTTAATTTGTGGCGGCCCAGAAAGCGGCCGCAGAAATACGCGCCTGTATCGCTTACCCACACGGTAATAATCATAAAAAGTGTTAAATATTCGCCGTACTGCGGGATATCGCGCAGATTGATAAGGTGCGCCAAGGCCCACGGCATAAAAAATACGCCTGTAAAGGTGTTGCATACACGGTCCCACGAGCGTTTGGGGGTTAATACTTCAAATAAAAGCACGCCGAAGGTTACTACACTGATTGCAAAAGGGTACAAGTTATCCGGCAGTTCGGAAACGCTGGGCATACGGCCGACAATCGCCACGACAGCCATTAACAGGCCGAAAAGCACCAAGGCCGGCATATGGACGGGCTTTTTCCCGGCGGTAAGAACAAGGCCGTATTCATACAAACAAAACAGAATTACACAGCCGACAAAGGCCATATAAATCGCGCCGCCAAAGTGGATAGCGGCCAAAACAACAGGGACCCCAATCAGGGCAGTAATGATTCTCGGTAATAGCATATCTTTATTTTACCATATTGGGGGAGATTAGCAGAGGGGAAAAAACAGATTTTTATTTCCGTTTGGCTACCATTACTTTGGTTTTGGGTAAATTTAACTCCCAAAGGGCATTGTGTGCCACCCAGCGGGCAGAGCGGTTGTCGGGGTAGAGGTCTAAAATTTCGTTGGCACACGCTACGGCGCGCGGGGTTAGGCGCGGATTTTTTTTGCCGATATTACGCAAGGCCCAGTTGACGGCTTTATGTACCATTGGGCGCGGGTCGCACGAGTGGTTTTTGATAAGCGGCAACAGTTTGATAAGGTCCTCATCTGTGGTTTTGGCGCGCGGAGCCGATAACGAACAAATAATGGCAAAGCCTGCCCGGCGGACAAATTCGTCCTCTTTTTTTATCCAGCGTTCAGCCAGTTTTAAAGGGTTTTTTACCTTGGAAAAAAGGTTTCCGCAACATAAATCGCAAATATCCCAGGAATTTAATTCGCTCGCCCAGTTGTCCAGTTTTTCGCGTGTCATTTGTTCCGGGTCCGCCAACATAGAGGCCATAATGCGGGCCTCGTGGATGCCGCTTTGCCACAAGGCTTCGGCAAGGTCTTGGTCCGGTCTGGGCAGGCCCTTTACCAAGGCGCGCAGGGTGGTAACTGTCGTGCCGACGGCCTTATCTGTGCAGATGCCGAATCTTTCCTGCATTTGCTTTTTGGTAGCCGCGGTGGCAAACCGTTTGATGCGCGCGAGCATTTCTTCGGCGCGGGAGCGGGTAACCGGGGTAATCATATTCCTCCAAAGCGGCGCGTGCGGTGGGAATATTCGGTAAGCGCTTTATTAAATTCCTCTTCGCCAAAGTCTGGCCAAAGCACCGGGGTAAAATAGAATTCGCTGTATGCGGCTTGCCATAATAAAAAGTTAGAAAGGCGCTCCTCGCCGGACGTGCGGATAATCAGTTCCGGGTCCGGCAGGGCCGGTTGATAAAGAGCCGCCGAAATATCGTCCATAGATACGGCTGTTTTGCCTTGCTTTAAAAGCGTATTTACGGCTTGGGTGATTTCTTGCCGGGCACCGTAATTAAGAGCCAAATTGAGGGTTAGCGCGGTGTTTTGGGCGGTAGAAGTGATTGCTTTGTTAATTTTCTCTAATACCGCGGGGGGGAGTTTTTCCCGGCTGCCGCTAATTAGCAGTTTTACTCCGTGTTTGGCGGCATCTTTGGCATAGCGGTCCAAGGTTTGTTCCAAGAGTTTAAAAAGGCCGTCTATTTCGTCCTGGGGGCGCGACCAGTTTTCGGTAGAAAAAGCATACAAGGTCAAAAATTCCACCCCGGCCTGCTTGGCGGCTTTTATGGTGCGCTCCACCGCATTAGCCCCGGCGCGGTGGCCGGCCAAACGCGGAAAGCGGCGCTCTTTGGCCCAGCGGCCGTTTCCGTCCATAATAATAGCAACGTGGCGGGGAGTAGTATTTTGTATTTCTTGGGACATATTTATATTTTACTTTATTTAGCGGCGCGGCGGGTAAGGCGGTGTTATTTTAAGGGAAACCCCGCTAGGGTTTGCGTATTGGCGGCGGAAATGGTTTTAAAAGAAGGGTTGTTTCGTTTTATTTTTTTTATTAAAATAGGAATATTATTAGGATGTATATCTCTTTATGTATCTGCCATATAAAAATGTGCAAAGAAGGTTTTTTGCTCAAATATAAATGTTTGAAAAGGAGATAAAAATGAATAAAAAGGGTTTTACCCTTATAGAATTGTTGGTAGTTGTACTTATTATTGGCATCTTGGCGGCGGTGGCTATGCCGCAATATCAAAAAGCGGTGGAAAAAGCCCGCTTAACGGAAGTAATTACCACTATGAGTTCACTTGAAAAAGCACTCAACTTGTATCTGTTAGCCAACGGTGCGCCTTCATCTGGGCAAGCCTTTGATTATGGAACAACACTAGACTCGTTGGATTTGGATTTTCCGGGTAGAACAAAGAATTCTATTTATATTGGAGTAGGAAAATCACCCAATCAGTATCGTATTTTTGCCCACTTGTCACCTTCTTTTGGTGGTTGGTGGATTCATGTGGACAGTGACCTGTACGGTGGGAGTATTATTCGTTGGGAAGCTGACGGAACTCGTACCTGTGCGGATGGTTCATCCAGTAAATTTAAACCGTTTTGCGAGTCTCTTAAATCCCAAGGATTGGCTAACGCTCAATAATATTAAAAAACCCCGGGCTAATAAGTCCGGGGTTTTTACATCTATCAAACCAGCCAAAAAACTAAATCTTCATAATTTCGGCTTCTTTATTTTTAATGATTTGCTCAATCTGGGCAATGTGCGCATCCGTCGTTTTTTGTACGTCGGTTTCGTAGCGTTTCAAATCATCTTCCGTAATTTCAGCCGCTTTTTGGGCTTTTTTCAATTTTTCCAGTATATCGCGGCGTTCGTTACGCACGGCTACTTTAAAATCTTCGCTCATTTTGGAAATGTTTTTTGCCAACTGTTTGCGGCGGTCTTCCGTCATAGACGGCAAAGTAATGCGGATAACTTTCCCGTCGTTTACCGGGCTTGCGCCGAGGTCGGCCTTTTGCAAGGCGCGGTCAATATCGTTTAAAGAAGAAATATCCCACGGCTGGATCTCCAAGGTTTTGGCATCCAAAATATTGATAACAGCCATTTGTTTAATCGGGGTAGGCGTTCCGTAGTAGTCCACTCGGATGTTTTCCAACAGTCCCGCACTGGCGCGGCCCGTGCGGATAGTGGCCAAGTCGCGTTCCAAGCGTGCAACGTGTTCGCCCATATTGTTTTTTGTTTTGTTTAGCAGATTGGTAATCCCTTCCATATAAAAATCCTCTTAATAGTGAAATGTTACTTTATTATAGCAATTCCGTACTGATATGTCAGTCGGTGTTAGTAAATAATCGTGCCGACATCTTCGCCGCAGAGCGCTCTTTTGATATTGCCTTTTTTGTGCAGATTAAATACTTGGACGGGCACTTTGTTTTCTAAGCACAATGCAAGGGCGGCCGTATCCATAAACTGCAACTGGCGGGCAATAGCGTCCTTGTAAGTGATTTTGTGAATTAATTTAGCCTCGGGATTTTTGCGGGGGTCGCTGTCATACACACCGTCAACCTGCGTGGCTTTTAACAGTACGTCCGCGTTAATTTCGCTGGCGCGTAAGGCGGCTGCGCTGTCGGTAGTGAAAAACGGGTTGCCTGTGCCGCCCGCGAAAATGACAATGCGTCCTTTTTCCAAGTGGCGCAAGGCTTTGCGGCGCACAAAAGGTTCGGCTAACTGATAAATGTTAATAGACGTAAGTACGCGGGTGGGTGCCCCGGCTTCTTCCAACGCGGATTGGAGCGCAAGCGCATTAATCACCGTGGCGAGCATACCCATATTGTCGGAGTTTACGCGGTCAATCACACCCCCGCCGTCGCGAACGCCGCGCCAAATATTGCCGCCTCCCAACACAATGGTCAGTTCGCAATTACCGCAGCGGTAAGCATCAGCAATTTCTTCGGCAATTTCTTTTAAGGCTTGCGGGTTAATGCCACGGTGCCCTTCGTTGATGAGGGCTTCACCGGACAATTTTAATAACACTCTTTTTTTGTGCTGGGGTTTGCAGCAACACGTTTCCATACAAATTCTCCTCGCTTTTAGCGGATATTTTTATTATTCTACCACAAAACGGCGCCTAAATACTGCGGGCGGGTGGGCTTTTCTTTGTGC
>NZ_JAJWTS010000026.1:0-12921 GCF_021632165.1 Candidatus Avelusimicrobium fimicolum | reverse complement strand
CCGTCCAGTTTTACGGAAACGTTATCGAGGACGTCTTTTTCTCCCGTTTCGTCTGGCCTGGATAACATGCCATTCCTTCGCGTAATTCCTTTTTAATTAATGTTTTATTTATCCGACCAAGAGTTTTATCCCAACGATTTTCTACACACTCATATTTATAATATTCAATCTTACAGGTAGACTCCTCTGTACCTTCCCAAGTAGAACCAATCTTAGAGCAGTACCCACATTCTTCAGCCGTTTTATTGCATTCGCCAACCGATACCCAAGACCATCTACCTTTTGTGGTATCACATTCATAAACAGCAGTTCTTGTACCGCACGAGTTGCACGAAGTTTTCTCGGCGGGAGGAGTGGCCGAACAGGGAATTGTTTTGTCACAGGCCCATCGCTTGTAACCACCGGAAAGCCAACTGCTACCGACATCATAACTCATCTTCATATGTTCACCGGTTCCACTGGTAAGCCCTAAACTTTTAGCACACTCCAAAGAAGTACCCTTAGCACATTTATACTCTTTAGAATCAGTACCATATTGTTTGGAAATACAAGCAGCAAAATCGCTTACGCTATCAGAACAGCAATCTTCATCCGTAGTGCATTCTTCTGCTGTCTTGTCGCACGCGCCCCATTCGCCGCGAACCCACTCGCCCGTAGCCGAATCACAAGTTATCGGGCGCGTTTGAATTCCGCACGTATTGCAAGATTGGCTGGAAGCAGGTTGTGTTCCCTTACATTCGCAAGAGTCGGAGATAGAACACGCGCTCCATGCGCTCCAAGTGCCCGTAGTTGTATCGCAGGTTCTCGTTTGTGTGCCGCCGTTTTTGCATCCGCACGCTTGCGTAGAAGGACCTTCACAAGTTTTCGGTGTATTATCGGGTTTTTCATCCGCCGAGCACTCCGCGCCGCTCGTGTAGTCCGCTTTGGCGGTCAGTTCACTGCACAAAGGATAATTTTTATTTAACTTGGCACATTGTTCCGCGCTATCACAGCACAAGCGTCCGTCCCGGTAAGACGGCATTTTTAATGTATAGCCGTATTTACCAGTGCTGGCCGCTTCTATGCCCGTGTTCTTTAATGTGTAATTAAAGTTCTTGGTCTTTAACGAGGCCAAATTGACCGTGGCCGCGTCCGTGGTATAGTCCTTATCCAGGGCACAGCGTCTTTCCTGTTCCGTTCTCACGGCTGCCATCATTTCTTCGGCTTCCGTCGTTTTGCGCGTCTCAATTACTTTGTTGAATTTCGGTAATACCACCGCGGACAAGACGCCTATCACGATGACCACTACCAAAAGTTCCGTAAGCGTAAACGCTTTCTTCTTTCGGTTATTCTTCATTTTCCCTCCTCTTAAAATAGGGGACGTACGGATAGTGTTGCGTACGCCCTATGGCTTTCTGTCTTGTTAGAGGAGGGACAGAAAGAATTAGCAAGACACCTTTTTTAGCGGCTTTCAACTGCCGCATACGGTCCCCCTCACAGGCTCGCCATTAGATAAAATCTACAAAAAAATTAAAAACCGGGTCAAGCCCTTGTGTTGCCTGTGGCAGAATTTACCCAGTTTTTTATGGAGTATCAAGAAGTCTTTATTTTACCCATTTCTAGAATTAAAAACCCGGGGCAGAAAAATATTCCGACCCGGGCGCAACCAAAAAGTTACTTCTTACTACTATTTAAGGGCTTCCAACATAGCAGGGATAACGTCGTACAAATCCCCTTGGACGGCATAATTAGCCACCTTCATCATAGGGGCTTCGCTGTCTTTGTTAATGGCTACAATCACGTCGGAGCCGCTCATCCCGGCCATATGCTGTATTTGGCCCGAAATACCGCACGCAATATAAAGTTTCGGTTTTACCGTGCGGCCCGTCAGCCCGATTTGGTAGCGGTAGTCAATCCACCCGCTGTCCACCGGGGCGCGGGAAGCCGCCACCGCTCCGCCCAAGCGGTCTGCCAATTTTTTAAGCAAGTCAAAGCCCTCCGCTTTACCTACACCGCGGCCTCCGGCTACGATTACTTCGGCTTCCGAAAGGTCCAGGCCTTCTCCCTCGCTTTTAATAAATTTGATAAACTGCGCCAAAGAGGTATATTTTGCCGCATCAAACGGGAATTTTACCACTTCGCCCGTCCGGCCCGCCTGCAAAGCGGCCTTTTCATAAGACATCGGGCGCAGGGAACACATTTCCGGGCGGGTGTGCGCACAAGTAATGGTAGCCATTAAATTGCCGCCAAAAGTCGGGCGCGTGGCGTGCAGTTGTCCGTCTGCCGGGTTAATCAGCACTTCCGTAGCATCTGCCGTTAAACCGGTGCCCACAAACACCGCCGTTTTGGCCGATAACGAACGCCCCATATTGGTAGCCGGGAGCAAAAACTTGTTGGGCTTGTAGGCTTCAATCATTCCCGCCAAGGTTTTGGCATAGATATCGTCCACATAGTTTTCAAGGGCTTTGTCGTCGCAGACATACACCACATCAGCGCCGCGGGCAAACAAATCTTGGGCAAAGCGTTCCACCTGATAGCCTAAAAGTACCGCACATAATTTTTCGCCCAAATCATCGGCCAGTTTGCGGCCTGCGGTTAAAAGTTCAAAGGCGGTAGGGCTTAATTTACCGCGCTGGGCTTCGGCAAAAATCCAAACATTTTTAAAATCTTTCATATCGTTTTATCCTTAAATATACTTGGCATCCTTTAAAATTTTAACCAAATTGGCGGCCTTTTCCTTACCGTTGGCACCCTCTACGGAAACAGAACAAACTTCGCGCTTGGGCACGAACGATTTGACCACGCGGGTGGGGCAGTTTTTTATACCCAATTTATTTTTATCCGCACCGATATCGTCCGCCGTCCACTTGGTAACCTCGGCCCGTTTGGCAAGCATACGCCCCTTTACGCTTCTCACGCGCGGGCTGTTGATTTCCTTTACCACGGACAGCACACACGGAAACGGCAGTTCCACAACTTCGCTTCCGTCCTCGGTCAAGCGTTCCACCACAATAGATTTGGGCTTTACTTCTACCACTTTTTTTACAAATGCCGCATTGGGCATTTGAAGCCAAGCGGAAATCTGCGGCCCAATATGGCCGGTATCACTGTCGTTAGTTTGCTTACCGCAGATAATCAGGTCCACGGGGCGGATAGAATTAATCTTTTCAAGCCCTTTGGATAAAGCATAACTGGTGGACCAGGTATCCGAACCCGCAAAGGCCATATCGCCCAGTTGATAGACGTAATCTGCGCCGCGGGCTACGCTGTCGCGCAAGACGGCTTCGGCTTGCGGCGGGCCCATCGTAATAACGGACACCACTCCGCCCACTTGTTCCTTTAAGGTTACGGCTTCTTCCAGGGCGTACTCGTCAAAAGGATTCATCGCGCTGGCGGCGCCGGAGCGGATTAAACATCCGGTGGCCGGGTCAATTTTTACATTATCAGATTTGGGGGTTTGTTTAACACAGGCTACAATGTGCATAAAAGTTTACTCCTCATCGCCTTTGGCGGCATATTCTTTAATAAGCGCCGTGATAATTTCGTTCTTTTGAATATGCACGGTGCCCTCGTAAATTTGGGTAATTTTGGCGTCGCGCATATACTTTTCAAGCGGGAAATCGCGCATATAGGCAACTCCGCCGCAAAGCGTTACGCACTCGTCGGCCACTTCCATAGCCACGTTGGAGCAGAACAACTTGGCCTCAGCACTGTATTTGGTCCAGCGTGCGCCTTTTAATTTTTTGAGTTCGTCGTGCACCGTAGTACCGTTAGCCAACGCATTTTTGACAGCGGGCAAATATTCCGTATCCATACGGTGCGTGAGTGAATATACAAGCGCACGGCCCGCTTCGGTTTTGGCGGCAAGTTCGGCCACTTTGTGCCCCAAGGCCTGGAACGTAATAATCGGCTGCCCGAACTGTTTGCGGGTACGCAAGTAAGGAATCGTCTCGTCCAGCGCGCCCTGCGCAATACCTACGGCCTGCGCGGCCACACCGGGGCGGGAATAATCTAATGTTTCCTGCAAATACAAAAGCCCGCGGCCCTCGCTGCCAAGCAAGTTGGCTTTCGGTACGCGGACATTTTCAAAAATAAGTTCGTAAGTAGGATTAGAGCGGATACCCATTTTTTCCTCTTTTTTCCCAAAAGAAAAACCGGGTGTGCCCTTTTCAATAACGAGCAGCGAAATACCGCGCGCCCCGCGGGCCGGGTTAGTATTGACGGCTACGGTGTAGAAATCGGCTTCCTTACCCGTAGAAATAAAGTGTTTTGTTCCGTTTACCACATAAAAATCGCCGTCCTTAATGGCGGTAGTTTTTAAGGCGGTAGCATCAGAGCCGGCTTCGGGTTCCGTCAAGGCAAAGGCCCATAATTTTTTGCCGGAAGCCAAATCGGGGCACCACCGTTCGCGCTGTTCCTTGGTAGCGGCTAAAAACATCGGGATAGCCCCCAAAGCACTCGTACCAGGCGTTAAAGCAAGGCCGGCGCACACGCGCGAAAGTTCTTCAAATGCCATAGCAAGGCAGGTAATCCCGCCGCCCAGACCTCCGTATTCTTCGGGAAGCCACAGCCCCATAATGCCGGATTTTTTGTATTCTTCAAGCATTTCTTTGGAAAACTGTTCCTTGGCGTCCATTTCGGCACGCAAGGGTTTTAATTTCTTTTGAGCCAGTTCCCGGGTTGTATTGAGAACTTCCTGCTCCATTTCGTTAATTGCGTAATCCATTATTTATCTCCCTGATTAAAATTTTTAGAGGGTTTGCGGTAACGGCGGCGGAAAAAGCGCCGTTTTCCGCCGTTCTTTTTAGTAGGCGGAACTAAACTGCGGTATAAGCGTTCCTGCTTTTTAACCATTGTGGAAGCCGTAAATTCCGCAAAATCGCGGTGGTCAATCGCGGCTTCAAACCGTTCGCGCAAAGCGGCGTGGCGCAAGAGCACCTTCAACTTATCGGCAAAAGTGTTAATATCGTTGGGTTTCACTAAAAAGCCCGTCTTGTTATTGGTAATCACCTCGCCGATGCCGTCCACATCATAGCAAACGGCGGGCACGCGCATTGCCATTGCTTCCAAAAGCGACATTGGCAGCCCTTCACGCAAAGACACGCTGGCATACACATCACTGATTGCCAGCAGTTCCAAGGCATCACTTCTCCACCCGGGAAAAAGCACCTGCTTTTCAATACCTAAATTTTTGGCCAAATTTTCAGCCGTCTGTTTAAGAGGGCCTTCCCCCGTAAAAATGAAATAGACGTTCTTCATTTGGCTTAACACCTTATACGCCGCCAACACAAAATGAATCGGGTTTTTAAGCGGTTTAAAATTAGCAAGGGCTAATACCACCTTGGCATTGGCCGGAATTTTGAAAGAGGCCTTCTTGGCGGCAGGGTCAAACTTTAAGGGCAAAATGGGATTAAAATTAATCCCCGCGCGGATAAGTTCCGTCCGCACGCCCTTGCCGATACCCAGTTGCTTGGCTTCGGCGGCATTGCGGCGGGACACAAACACAAGCACATTCGTAAAGCGGGAGCAGAACTTTTCCACCGCCACAAAAAATTTAAACTGTCTTGCGCCGTGTTCCTTGGCAAAGCCCAAGCCGTGAAAGGTGTGCACCACCTTGGCTTTGCGCCAAAACAAGCGTGCGGCAATCCGCCCCAATACGCCTGCTTTGGGGGCGTTGGTATGCACAATATCAGGCTTTACTTGGCGTAAAACGCGGCCCATTTGCCACACCGCCCAGATATCGTGAAATATATAACGCGGGCGGATATCGTGGCGCAAGGCGGAAATAAAAAATACGCGGCCGGCATCATTTTTCAGTTTAAAATCCAACCGTCCTCCGGGGCCGGTTGCCAAATAGGTTTCAAACTGCTGTTTATTTAGGGTTTTTAATGTAGTCAGCACGCTGGCTTGCGCGCCGCCTTGGTCCATACGGGTAATAAAGTACAGAATTTTCGTCTTTTCCATTTAATTAATCGTCCCTGTGGTAGTATTTAAGATACGGGCATTGGGGAAGTAATATTTAATAATTCCTTTATAATCCATACCTTTTTTAGCTAAACCGTCCGCCCCCTGCAAGCACAGCCCGTAACCAAACCCGGTATCATAACCGCGCACCAAGACGCTTTTGATATTTTTCCCCTTGTAGAGCGGAACAATATCAAACAGGTTGGAGCGCATTGTGCCGGCGCTTAAAATAAACGCGGCTTCCTGCGGGGTTTTGGCTTCGTACGAGCCTTTGCTGCCCTCAAACCGTATGGACAAAATGCGCCCGTTAGGTGTTAGCGAAGTGGGCATAATGGCGCGCAATTTGCCGATATTTTGTTTGTAGGCGATACGGTTTTGAATCTCTTTTCCGTCGTAAACATACATCCACTTAATGCCGGACCATTGGGTCGGGTCCTGCGGGCGGGAATACAAATCGGCCGGAGGATTGGATAAGAGATATTTGCTTACATTGGCGGGCGAGAAAATATAGCCCGGTTTATCCGCGGTGTTTTGAATTTGGTCCGCGGTCAGGACGCCGCAATTATCATACGAACCTGCCTGCGCCTGGGTAAGGCGGATTTTGGCAGATTCTTTGGAGGCATCCAAAAGCGTTTTAAAGATAAGGTTAATTCCTTTAAATTTAAAATCGGTGTCATTATCTGTAATAAAATAGGGCCGGTCCTTTTGTTCTTCTGCCGCCTGCAACAAAGCCGAACGGAGCACCACGGCAAACGCTTCCAAGGCCGCCGGATGTGTGATGCTCTGCACGCGGGAAGCAAGCAAGGCCGGAATTAAATCTTCGGCATTTACATTATTAACCAACATAAACCCGCCGGACGTGGGCACAACAATCAATTCGCCTTGCAATTCTTTATCGCTCAAATCAGCCGAAAAAATATTTTCAGCCTGCGCATTTTTAATAAGCAAGGTCCGTTCCGGGTGAACGAGTGAAACGGTAAACGGCCGCTTGGCGGAAAATTCTATATGACCTTTGGCATTTTGCAAATCCACGCCGCCCGTCAGCGGGTTAAAAACAATCTGCTTGTCTATATACGACGGCACACGCAGCACCTCACCCAGTTTTTCGTCCGTTACTGTTGCCGTACCGGAGGGCTGGAAAGAAATCGCCTGTAATTCCTGCGGGGTTTGTTCGCGGTTAGCATAGAGAGCCATTTTTATTTTTGGCGAAGGCGTAGAGGGCAGTTCGTGCACAATGGGCTGGTCCAAGCGCAAATAAAACAAGTAATCAATACTTTTATTTCCAAATTCTTTGGAGTATTTGGCGATTTTTTTAGCCAGTTGTTTATTATCGGGGTCCAGACTATAAAGGGTAGCGTAATACTGCCAAGAGCGGAGTTTGTTTTTATCCTTTTCGGCCAGTTGGGCAAACAGTTTGGCCGCCGCGTAGTTTTTACTGTCGTGCGTTAAAGCTTGCTGCAAAAACACCGGGGCCAGATGGCGCGAAGCCTTCATTTCCGCGGCTATTTTGCCCAACATATA
Source organism: Candidatus Avelusimicrobium fimicolum (assembly GCF_021632165.1). NCBI lineage: Bacteria > Pseudomonadati > Elusimicrobiota > Elusimicrobia > Elusimicrobiales > Elusimicrobiaceae > Candidatus Avelusimicrobium > Candidatus Avelusimicrobium fimicolum. The sequence goes on along the minus strand of NZ_JAJWTS010000026.1, from coordinate 5,457 downwards.
AGATACAAAGGAAATATTATACGGGTTAGCCGTATATAAGTATTGCCACTCGGCGGCGGATTTTTCTTTATTTCCGCTTAAATACCAAGATAACGCATTACCCGTTTTGGACGAAGAAACATATTCAAAATCGGCGGTCAGATACATCAAATCATCAAACGATTTACGCGCTTTTTTATATTTTCCGGCGGCTAAATATGTCCACCCGCGCGTAAGTTCCATAAAGGGGTCGTCCGGGTTTAGTTCACACGCGCGGTTGATATACGACAAAGCCTGCTTGACTAGGCCGCGCTGCAAGGATAAAACGGATAATTCCAAATTTGCCGCGGCGGCGAGTTTGCTGTCTGCGGCGTTTTCAAAAGTTTTATAGGAAAAATAACACTCGTCGGGTTCCCCCGCCGCGCACTTTTGGGCCACTTCCGCAAGTTCTGGCGGCAAGGAATAATTTAACACACTTTTATGCAAGACGGTTTCGTTTAACTTGCTGTCTGCGTGCTTGGCGGCCAGCGAGGCTTTGCTAACCGTCTGCGCCGGCAAAACATTACTATCCGCCGCAGTCGTCTGCGAAAAGACCGCCCCCACACCAAACAAGACTAAAAAACCCGCAAAAAAGATATATCTTCTCATATACAAATTATACCAAATACAGTGCCCCAGCGGACGGCACGCTGTAAGGTTTCTATACGGAGTCCATTAATAGGTTTCAGAATCTACCGATTGTGTCGCTAGTCGTTGCCGTCATCCTGGAAAGTCGTAGTCCAGGATCTGTTGTTATTAAAACAAGAATTAGATTCTGGAACGCTCCGCGCCGGCAAACCTTCCAATATGCCCTCCATTTTAATAACAACAAAAAGCCCCAGCGGGCCGCACCAAAAGGAAAATCCGCTTTACCAAACAAAAACCCCGGGGAAAGAAATTCTCCGGGGGGGCAATATAAGATATTAACTTAACAGTCTAATAAATAGAATTCCATCTGCGGGTGGTGAACGAAAATTCCACCCGGCGGTTGGTTCTGCGTCCGTCGCTGGAATTATCCAGGGTAAGCGGCCTGTCCTTGCCGTACGAGTGGATGCGGATGCGCTCCGCATTTACCCCGCGGCTAACCAAATACGCCTTCATCGCGGCGGCGCGGGAAGCACCCAACCAATAGTTATATTCCGCCGTGCCGAGCACGTCTGTATGGCCCTCTACAATCAAGTGCAAGGAAGTTTTATCTTTCATTACATTGGCCACCTTATCCAAGAAAGGATAGGCATATTCCGGCGGACGGATAGAGTCAAATTCATAAGTAATCGCGGGCAAGCGCAAGGTTTTCGCCATACGCGCTTCGCTCTGATTATAGAGTTTTTCGTTCTTCTTGGCCTGTTCGTCAATCACCGGGTCGCGCTTGGCGGGACGCGGAATATCCTCGTCATTTTTTTGCGAGGATGCACACGCAAACAAGGCTGCCGAACATAAAAATAATAAAAAGGTTCTTAATTTCATATAAAAATCCTCCTGTTTTGATTATAGCAAAAGAGCGCATACTGCGGATATTTTTTATTTTCACACACGTTATCCACACACTGTGGATAAGTTGTTTATAACTTTCCATATACTCTACACAAAGCCCCGAAAAAGGTCCTTTTTTAAGGCTCCAAATGCGCTAGGTTTTCACACCCTGTGGATAAGTCTGTTTTTCTGTGGATAACTTACCCATTGTATAGGGGAATAAAATAAAAATTTCCATTTTTTCCGTCGGGGTTTTTATAAAAGCCCCCATTTTGCCTATTTTTTAAACTTTTTCAAAAAACTGTTGACAAGTTTACTTTTTTTTGCATAAAACGCCCCTTTTCGGGCATTTTTATTGTTTTTTAAGCGTAATTTTTGTGGAAAACGTAATTTTATCCACACCGCCCCGTATTTTTATGCTTCCGCGCTCTGCCCCCGACACACTTTCCAAGGAGCCCAAACCCGCGTTCCATACCAAATACGGCGGGCTGAACCGCACCGCAGGCGGCACATAATCAAACACAAAACCGCCCTTTAAACGCGCTTTGACGCGCAAGGCAACCGTATTACCCGGCACCAACTCCTTAGCCGATAAGGCGGCCTGCAAACGCTTTAACGAGGCTTTTTCGGGCGCAGTAAGCAGATATCCAAGCGGCAACGCGCTGAACCACTCCGTTTTCCCGGAGCCATAGGCCAAGGCAAAATCGCGCCCATAGGTTTTATTTGCCCGCTCCAAAGAGGCCTGCGCCACGGACAATTCGCTTTGTTCTCCCGCCACAAACACGCGGGCATTATCGGGCAAAGTTCCCCAATTTCCGGCCTCGGATTTGGGCGAAAAAAGCGCGAGCGCGCCAAATAACTCAGGTTTATAAAAAATTTCCTTTGCCACCCGCGCGGCTGGCTCCCCCTGCACCGCCAGCACACGGCGGGAAGGCGTGGCAAGCGTTAAATAATTGGTATCAATGTACGGAACTAACTCGCGCGCTAAAAAACGCACGATTTTGTCCGCCTCTTTATAATCTTCTTCTTTAAAATTAATCCCCACAGCCAACACTTGTTCTTTGGCGGCTAATGCGTGCCCGGCCTCGGCCTGCTTTGGTCCCGGCCCAAACAAATACACCACCGGGTAGCGTTTGGAAAGGGGCACAAATTCTTCGGGCAAAAAAACGGTAAGCGTATATTTATCGCCCATAATTTCGGACGGGAAATGCACAAAGGTTTCGCGTCCGGGATTAATAATCAGGCGGGATTCTTCCGCCCGGCAAAGGCCCGCGCAAAGCAGACAAACAAGTAAAAGAAATATTTTTTTCATAGGGGTATTGTACCATATCCCCTAGGCCGGGGCCTAATTTTTCTTGGGTCCAAAGACCCTTGTTTGCGCCCACAGAAACAGGTATTCTATAAATGTACAAATGAGAAAATTGTGGGGTAATTATGAAAAACAAAAACAACTTGCGCTTTTTGTTAGCGCTGGGAGGAACGCGGATTGTTGTACTGAAAAACGAGAACAATTTTAGTTTTTACGCCAATCAGGAAAAGAACCGCTTTAAAGACGGTGCAAACGCCGAACGCCTGATAGAAGCCATTGCCACCGGCAATTAATTTTTTCCCCTCCTCCTTTCCCCGGGCCACGCGCCCGGGTTTTTTATGCTCCGGCACGCGCGGATATAATGGTATAATAACAATATGAAAAAACACCTTTTTTTAGCGGCCTTGTTATGCGCCGCCTTATCGGCTTCGGCCCAAAACTCCCTGCAAAGCGCCCTGCCGCTTCTGCAAAAGAATAACCGCACCGCGGCGGAAAACCAGCGCGTGTTGCAAATTTTCCGCTCCTCCAAAGACCCCGACACCGTTTTTGCCGCCGGAGCCAGTTTGGTAAAAAATCCGCCGTCCAAGGCGCAGGAGCCTGCCCTTTTTAACTTGGTTTTGAAGAACGACGACGCTCTCAAACAAACCTTTGCCGCCGTTATTATTACGGCTATGGGGGCGGCATATGACGAATTAACCCCCGTTTTGCAAAACGCCCTGCAAAGCAAGGACCTTGTTTTGCGCTCGTACGCCGCCGGGGCTTATGGCATTATAAACCCCAACGACCAGAACTATGCGCTTGATGTCGTACGACTCTACGCTTACGACCCGGCCTTTGCCGTCCGTTCCTTAAATGTGCTGACGGACGATGCCAAGGCGCAACTGAAATATTTAAAGCAGGCCGCGTCCTCGGCGGATGACAACACCCGTGCCGCGGCCGCCGCGTGGCTTACCTCTTTGCACAGCGAAGGTGCCGCCAAACAACTTTTGAAGATGACCAAAACGGAAACTGTGCCCTCGGTACAGAGCCAAATTGCTACCGGACTTGCCAAAAACCGAGATTACACCTTGGCGGCAGTAGCCAAAGAACTCCGCCGCGATTATAATTCCCCCGCCGCGGCCACTTACGCGCTTGCGCTTGGGTTTATGACGGGCAACGCCGTGGATACAGTACGAAAGGGACTGCTGTCAGCCAACAAAAACGAACGTATTAACGCCGCCCGCGCCGCCGCATATATGGCGGGTGTACTGTCCAACCCTGATGCTTTTACTTATACGTCGGACCGCGCCTTTGACACCGGGCTTTTAAAAAGTTTAATTCCGCAGTTGAAAGTGCTCGTGCAAACAGGCGACGAAAATGTACGCATTTACACGCAAAACGCGCTTACGCAAATTGAAAAATTAATGAATTAATATGCAACAACCTATTATTAAAGCCAAAAAGTTGGACCCGCGCGCCCTGCTTCCGCACCGCGCACACGCGACCGATTCGGGCGCAGACTTGTTCGCCTTGGAACGCACGGTTTTGCCCGCACATACGGTAGTGAAAGTTCGCACCGGGATTGCCGTGGAACTGCCGGAAAATACCTCGGGCATTATTTGGGGCAAAAGTTCGGTGGAAAGCAAAGGCATTAAAGCAATGGCAGGACTCGTGGATGCACCGTACCGCGGCGAATTGCTGGTGTGTATGTACAATTTAAACGACAGCGAATTTGTGTTTGAAGCCGGGCAAAAAGTTGCGCAACTGGTGGTTTTGCCCACCCTGTACCCGTCGTTTGAAGAGGCCGATGAACTTTCCGGCACGTCCCGCGGCACAGGCGGCTTTGGCAGTACGGGCAGCAAATAATTTACGTTTTAGGCAGAAAGGACCCGCCCCGGGTTTGTACATTTCCCGGGGCGGTTTTATTTAGTCAAAAGCACTCTTTTACCAACCATTTTTGCCATACTCACAAGTAAAATAACGAACCTCAAATATGTAGTCTTGGCAAAGTATAATTTCACAAGTCTTTCCCTCTTCACTACACGTCTCGCCGCAACCATCATAGTTTCCACGGCCCTCGCCGGCACAATCCACCTCGTTTCCAGCATTCCAACCAGTTGGAGTCCAATAATATCCATAACATATTGTATCGCTAGTAGGTGCTGACGGACAACACTCACTCTTGTGGCTGGCCTTGTAAGTAGCATCGCCGCACGAACTTGCAACAATGCACGCGCCATCCTCGTCCATAGTAGTACCCGCCGGGCAGGCGCAGGAGCAAGTTTCGGTACTCCAAACGCCCTTTTTCCAATTAGGGTTATGGCCCCCCGCTTCACAACTTTGCGCACGATATAAGACATCATCAGAGGTCATATCGCAAGAACCTTTTTCCGCTTCACCACAGACCAAATATACCTCTTCCTTGTTTTTGAGTTTTAATTTCTGCCAACTCATTGTTTCCCCCTCACATTTAGGGAATTTGTAACCAAACAAATTTAACTCGCTCAAATACATATTATCCGCTTGCAGTGTATAACCTTGCTTATAGTTGCCTACACGCAAACTGGTTTCAAAATCAAAATCTGCCGTTCCGTTTCCGCTTCCCATAATTACCGTTGAACCTTCTATTGCAGGCGCATCATTTAGTTCCAGTTTTCCCCCTGCAATCTTTAATAAGT
>NZ_JAJWTS010000025.1:0-13337 GCF_021632165.1 Candidatus Avelusimicrobium fimicolum | reverse complement strand
TCCTATCAAAAACAAGAGTGGAAAACGACAGATCCCGGATAAATTCCATTAAATGTGCCCCAAAACGCAGTTTATAACATTAAAAACCCCGGAAGCAGGAAAATCTGCCACCGGGGTTTAAATCGTCTTTCAACAGGCTTATTTGGCCAAGTGTTTGGAAAGATATTTGCTCATATCAAACATGCTGATTTGTTTTTTGCCTTCAAAAATCGGGGCCAATTTCGCATCAGAGTTGATCATGCGTTTGTTTTTAGCATCCTGCAAGCCGTTCTTTTTAATGTATTCCCACATTTTTTTAACAACTTCGGTGCGGGGAAGTGCCGCGGAACCCACTACGGCGGCCAATTCGGCGCTGGGGGTTAACGGGGCCATAAATTTTGCATTTGCTTTTGCCATATTACTAATTCTCCTATTTGTGTGAAAGATAAATCTCTTTATTAAATTTTAGTATATTTGGAGCCGCTTGGTAAGGGTTACTTGCCAAAACGGCTCCGTTAAATGAAATGACTGCGCGCTTATTTTACTTTCGGCGCGGCGGCCAAAACTTCCTTAGAGCAGCCGGATTCGTACTTTTTAAAGTTCTCAATAAACGACTTGGCCAAGGACTCATATTTTACCATATATTCTTCCTTGTTGGCCCAAGAGTTCATCGGGTTTAAAATTTCGGACGGCACGCCTTCGCAAGAAGTCGGGATTTGGAAGCCGAAAACCGGGTCGGTGATAAAGTCCACTTTCGCCAATTTTCCGTCCAAAGCGGCGTTCAACAGCGCGCGGGTGTATTTAATGCTGATACGGTGGCCGACACCATAAGGGCCGCCAATCCAGCCCGTATTGACGAGCCAGCAATCCACTTGGTGCTGTTGGATTTTCTTCTTTAACAGTTCGGCATACACAGACGGGTGCAAAGCCATAAACGGACCGCCGAAGCAGGTAGAGAACGTGCTGGTCGGTTCCTTTACGCCTTTTTCCGTACCGGCCACTTTGGCGGTGTAACCGCTGATAAAGTGGTACAAGGCTTGGTCGGGCGTCAATTTGGAAATAGGCGGCATTACACCAAAGGCATCACACGTCAAGAAGATGATGTTTTTCGGATGCGGAGCACGTTTGCTTTCTACCGCGTTTTCAATAAAATTAAGCGGGTAGCAAGCGCGGGTGTTTTCGGTCAGGGTGTCATCGTCCAGGTTGAGTTTGCCGGTTTCGGGGTCAAAGACCACGTTTTCCAGCACCGTACCAAAGCGGTGGGTGGTGGAATAAATTTGGGGTTCGGCTTCTTGGCTCAAACGAATTACTTTGGCATAGCAGCCGCCTTCAAAGTTGAACACTCCTTCATCGTCCCAGCCGTGTTCATCGTCGCCGATGAGGCCGCGGGTCATATCCGCAGACAAGGTGGTTTTGCCCGTGCCGGACAAACCAAAGAAAATCGCGCTGTCCTGCTTATCGCCCACGTTGGCGGAGCAGTGCATCGTCATAATGCCTTTTTGCGGCAAGAGGAAGTTCATTACCGTGAACAGGGATTTCTTATTTTCGCCGCCATATTCGGTGCCGATGACCAAGATAATCTTCTTTTCAAAGTTAATCAAAATAGCGGTTTCGCTAGTGGTGCCGTCGGTGGCGGGGTCCACTTTCATTTTGGGGAGGCAGATCAGCGTAAATTCCGGCACAAAAGATTTTAATTCTTCCTGTTTGGGTTCAATGAACATATTTTTAACAAACAGGTTCGTCCAAGCACATTCCGTAATGGCGCGCACTTTGAGGCGGGAGGCTTCGCTGGAACCGACATACGCATCGCGGGCAAAGAGGTCTTTGTCTTTTACATATTCTTTCACTTTGGCAAAGATTTTATCAAAGTATTCGGGTTTAATACCTTTGTTGCTTTTGTTATAAAAAAGTTTACCTTCAATGTCTTTGGTTTCCACAAAAAAGCGGTCGTTCGGGCTGCGGCCGGTATGTTTGCCGGTGCTCACGCACAGCGGGCCGCCGTACACCACATTGGCTTCTTTGCGGTCCAAGGCTTCCTGGTACAAAGACGGAGTGGAATAGTTCCAGTACACGGTTTTATTGGTAGAAATACCGGCGTGTTCCAAACCATAATCCGGTTTAAAGAAATCCGGTTTAGCATTTAATGTTTTCATTTTAATCCCTCGTAACTAATTTATCCCCGATTTTTATTTCGTTCGGGGCGGTTTTATCCAACGCCCAGCGTATGCGGCGCACGCCCTCTATAATAGAGGCCTTGTCCGCACAGAAACTGACACGCAGGTACCCTTCCGCTCCAAACGCTTTTCCGGGCACTACGGCCACTAATGCCTTTTCCAACAGGTACTGCGCCAGTGCATTGGAATCGGCGTTATAGTGGCTAAAATCTATGAACGAATAGAAGGTTCCCTGCGGCTTTTGCACGCGCACATTGGGAATCTTGGCAACCTCGGCAAGCAGCGCATCGCGATTTTCCTGTAATACGCGCCGCAGGTCTGCCACTACATTTTGGTCGCCCAACAGGGCGGCGGCCGCAGCGGTTTCGCTCAAATCGCTGTTGCAGGATGTGCTTTGCGCCTGCATACGGCCCATAGCGGCAATCAGTGGTTTATTGGCACTTACCGCCCAACCGATACGAAGCCCGGTCAAGCCGTAGAGTTTTGATACACCGTTAATAATAATTAAATTTTCTGCCGCCTGCGCATATTGGCAGGGGTTCGGCGTGGTTTGTCCGTCAAAAACGAGTTCGCGGTAAATATCGTCCATTACCAAAAAGATTTGGTTGGCCTCGGCAAATTCCACAATGGTTTTTACAAATTCCGCGCTGTAAATTTGCCCCGACGGGTTGCACGGACTGTTAATCAAAATCGCCTTGGTTTTGGGCGTAACGGCCTTTAAAATCTGCTCTGCCTTAACCATTAAGCCTTCCGTCGGGCGCACGATAACAGGCGTTCCCCCCGCCATGCGCACCATTTCGGGATAACTGACCCAAAACGGAGCAGGGAAAATGACTTCATCTCCCGGGTTTACGGTTGCAAGCAGAAAATTAAAAAGCGCTTGTTTAGCACCCGCAGACACAAGCACATTAGCCGGCTCGTAGCGGCGGCCATATTGGTTAAGCGTATAATGCAAAACGGCTTTTTTTAACTCCGGTGTGCCGGAGGAAGGAGAATATTTTATTTTGCGGCTTTGCGCTTTTTGGATAATGGCATCCACCGCCGCCTGCGGAGCCGGATAAGTGGGTTCTCCACCTCCCAAGTGAATAACGGGCTGCCCGGCCGCTTTTAAAGCGCGGGCCGCGGCATTTATTTTTAAGGTCGGCGAATCACCGATAGTATCAGCCAATTTACTTAAAATCAAACTCATAAATTTTCCCCCTACGCTCATTGTAACATTTAATTACGCCCAAAAAACGCTTTTTTGGAAGAATATAAAAAACCCCGCCTGGTTAAAAGCGGGGCTTTGGATAAAAAAAACTTTATTTTTCGGGCTTTTCGGGAGTTTTTACCACTCGGTCCATTATCTGTTCACTAAATGTCAGGCGGTCGCGGTGGATAGCACCGGAAAGGGCCGGAACTTCCTTTCGGATGTAATAAGTTTTTTCCAAATACGGTTTCCACCCGTTAAAACGCAGCCGGTAAATAGTTTTAAGCGGATAAAAATCTGGCGTAAATAATGCCAAATAACCGCCGAGCCCGCCGCCTGTTAAATAAGGCGGAACCGTTCCCTCATAAGCCGCCAACCGGGCAAAGGGGTAAATAGTTGCCTTTAAATGAGGAATATTAACGAGCGCCTGGTCCGCTTGCTGTACTCCTAACAAATCGCGCGTAGGATCCAATCCGTCCCCGACCATTGTTCCGGCACGGACTTGGTCCAAATCCGGCTTTTTCAAATCTTTTAAATACGGTACGGATGCTAATGTTTGTACACGCGGTTGGAGTGTTTTAAAATCAAAGGTTACTACTTTTACATTGGTAAAGTTTTGCGGCTGAAAACGGCTGACCGTAGAGGTACCATTGTAGCCTTTCTCCACACGGCCCATATAGCCGCCGTCACCAAACGAGGCTTGGCATACGCCGCCCACTTTATCAAAATTATTGATAGTCATCGTCAGGGAAGAAGGTCCTTCATCCTCCGTTCCGGCCAGGCAGTCCAAATACGGGCTGTCTGCCGACGCGCCCCCAAAGCCCTTTTCAAACTCGGTGCGCATCACATCACCAAATTGGTTTAATGTCAAATATTGGGACGGTTTACCCAACACCAGCCAATTTTGCACTTTATCCCACCACGAAAGTTTCTCCGGGCGGCCTACATATTCTGATGCCGCCAGATTGCGGCGTTCGTTTTCCCAAGACACCCAGCGGGCGCTGTTTAAGTAAAACTCAGGCGTTTTGCCCTCTTTAAAAAACGCGGTGGAACGCGTTTGCGTAAAGTAATCGCGCAAACTGACCTTGGTACCGTCTTCCAACTCTACGGGTTCGTTCCACAAGCGGTTAATCTGTTCGCGGTCCGCCTTTAAACCCGGGCGGTTAATGGCCACTTCAATTTTATGCCATTTGGCGCGCAACCCATTGGTAAGGGCCGGACTGTTCTTGTAGGCAAAACCTTGTTTAAAACTGTAATCGGCCATACTGCTGACGAGATCTTTAAGTTCCATATCAAACTCATAAAGCGTATTTTCGCCGTCCGCCAGTTCTACAAAGCGTTTTACATTTTCGTTAAATTTATTTTTATAATAACCGGCAGGCAGGCGGCGCGTGCCCTCAATCAAGCGCGCATCATACATAAAGTCCGGCAGGCGGCCCGTTTCACGAATCGGGTTAAAAATCACACGCTCGGCCTCATCCAGGGGCATATAATATAAAAATTCCATTAAGTTGTTGGCCTTGGCCGGGGACATACCCATAATGGCTTCCACTTGATTACGCGGTTTGAAATATCCGTTCTTAAAGGATATCATCCAATCACGGATTAAACTGTCCTCATCGCGCAGACCGGACGGATAGACTTTGCTGACAAGCCCCGGGCGGGGTTTTTCATCCAGTACAGGAATAACGGGAGCATAGGACAGCGCATCTTCTTGCTGGGCTTGTTCCGCCGGTTGCTGTTCCGCGGGGGCTTGTGTAGCCGCTTGCTGCGGCGTAGTAGTGGGTTTGGTTACGGTTTTGGTTTTCGCTTTTTTAGGAATACGGTGTTCATAGGCGGAGAGCACCCATTTATTCATCGCCTCTACGGTAAATTTGCCATTTAATCTGGAAAGCGGCCCCAACGCAACCGACAACTCATTGATGCGTTCCACCGGGGCATAAGCGGTATGGTGCGGCACTTTAATAGGAAAATGGTAATGAGTCAGAAATTCGCTAACAGATTCCAACGCGGCAGTCGGCTTAGCAGTGTCCAAAACTTTTTCCAACATTGGGTACATTCCCAAGGCAACCAATGCACGCGCCATCGTCGTTAAAGCAATAGGCTCCAAGGCTGAACCTGAAAAGGCCTGATATGAAGCCAGTAACAATTGGATATCGTCCACTGAGCCGTAAATGCCGATAGCGGCCATATCCTCCAAGGCTTTATAGGCGGCCAAAACAGCCGGATGATTTTGGTTTTTCAATATTTCATCCGCAGTAGAATATGTATTTAAGTGGGCAAGTTGCAGTTGGATATTGATTAAATCGGTGCGGTAGGGCTTTACTTCCGGCAGAGCGGACGCACGCATAAGCACAGGACTTTTAAGCAGTACGCGCGCAATGGCCGCCTCATCTACCTGTTGGGAAACGGATAAACGCAGGGCCGGATTGGGAAGAGGAACCGAAAACCGGGGAACTTGAACGGTACCTGACGGAACTTTTACTTGGGGAACGGTTCCTTTGGGAATTTTTACGGTGCCCGTTTTCGGAACGCGTTTTACGGCACCAACACCCTTTTTAATATTTTTTAAAGGATTCCCCGCCCAAGCATTAGCACAAATCGCCAAACTGATAAAAATCGTCAAAAACGCTTTCATATATTATCCTTTCCGGCAAAAATATTTCAATTATATTATTCAATATATCCGCCCCTAAAACAAGGGCCATTGGCCCCACCTGCCGGGACCAATGGTCCTATAATCGGTTAGGCCCTCTTTTTACAGGGCGGCTAATTTGTCCGCCAACGGGTTTACGGCTTCTTCGCGCACAAATTCCATACGTCCCTCATCCACCGCCTGCGCCGCCAACGGATTTATCGGCAGACGTACCACGGGCGAAAGCCCAAAGGTTTTGCCCATTTCATCAGCGCGGCTCTTGCCAAAAACAGAAATTTCTTTTCCGCAGTCGGGACATTTCAAATAACTCATATTTTCCACTAATCCCAACACGGGCACATTCATCATTTTGGCCATTTTAACGGCCTTGCCCACAATCATCTGCACCAATTCCTGCGGGGAGGAAACAATCACAATTCCGTCAATAGGCAAACTTTGGAACACCGTCAGCGTTACATCTCCTGTGCCGGGCGGCATATCAATAAACAAGTAGTCCACTTCTTTCCAAATAACATCTGTCCAAAATTGGCGCACCGTACCCGTAATGAGTGCCCCGCGCCAAATAACGGGGTCTGTTTCGCGCTCCAACAATAAATTTAAAGACATTACCTGTATGCCCGTTTGTGTTTTGACCGGGTAAATGCCGTCTTGGTCGCCGGTGGCGCGTTCGTGCAGGCCAAACATTTTGGGCACGGACGGGCCTGTGATATCGGCATCTAAAATGCCGCACGAATACCCGCGGCGGATCATTTCCGTGGCTAACAGCCCCGTAACAAAACTTTTGCCCACGCCGCCTTTTCCGCTTACCACGCCGATAACGTGTTTTATACGGCTTAACAAATGCGGCTTTTCCTTAGGCATTTCCTGGGCATTATGCCCGGAGCATCCGCTTTTGCAGGATGCACAATCGTGGTTACAATTCTCGCTCATCTTTTCTTCCTCACAATAATTTTAAATCTTTGTCCGCTAATGCGCTAATTAAAAAGCGTCCGTCCGGCAATCGTTTTAATTGCGCATAGGCGGCAGTATCATACTTTTTGGCGGTTCCTTCTTTAAAATAGAATTGGTGCGGCAAACGAGCCGTTACCTGATGAACCGGGATAACTAGCGGCTTATCCGTTTTGGCCCGGCCCGCCACGCCCCGCTCATCCACATACAGCGTAACCTGTTTGACAGGCGCGTTTATACCAAACACATCTTGCTCAAAGGCATAGTTAATCTGCATATATTCCCCGCTTAGCAAGGCCAGCGGGTCCAGCGGCGCCATTTGCAAATAGAAGGTCTGCGCATTTTTCAGCGCGTGCTGTGTATAAGCAGCATAACCGCCGAAGCAAAGCACCAGCAAAAGAGTATAAAATAACAGCAGTTTATTTCGCATATACGCTCCGTACCGCCAATAAAATAAGGCCCGAAGCCATAAGCAACGCCGCCTTTGCGGACAGGGCCGCGTTTAAGGTAAAGTAAAATAAAAATAGCCCGCACACGACTCCCGCCGTACCGAGGCTTTCCAACACACGGTCGCGCAAGGTAAACCCGGCGTACATTAGTATAAGAGCCAAAACCGTCGGCCAATTTAAAAGTGCGGACAACACCACCGCTCCGGCCGCCAACGCTATTTGCCCGCGGGTCCAGTTGCCTTTATGGGAAAATACAGCATAGACAGCCACACAGGCGGCCAAGGCTACGTTCGCCGGGTTTAACCCATACCAACACATTTTGCTATCAGCGGTTTCACCCGCTAAAATCGTACACCACCAAATAAGCGCATAGGCCAACGGATAAAAGGGAAATTTGCGTTTCGCAAAAAGCCACAGGGCCACGCCAAACGCGCCAAGGGCAGACAAAGCCTCGGCAAAAAGGTTCCATTTCCACTCCCAATCCACCTTGGCATACAAACTGCTGGCCACCACCGCACACCACAAAAAGCGGTTAAAAGGATTTTTAAAAAGCGGATAAGATACTACCGCCACAATAAGAGCACTCATCCAAACGGACATACCGGGGATATCCGTCATCCGGAAGGCCAGTATAATTTGCCCGGCCAGACCAATGAGTCCCCCTAACTGACGGCGCCACGCTCCGCGCAAGGGCGGTAAATTGGAAGATGTTTTTTCAAGCAGAACGCCCGCGCAAAAAAACAGTACCCCGCGCCCTAAAACCGGGATAATGCCGGCTAATAAACGGTCGGCTATCCCCACCAAAAGACTCGCCGAAATCAGCGAGCCGATAAACAGCATAGCCCGCACCAAAAAAGGAACGGACACGGCTTCGCGGTGTTTTAAAAAGGTTTCGGCCTGCGCGCGCTTTTCAGAAGGTACTCCGCTTAAAATTTCACTCGTGTTCATTTGATTTTCTCCCGCGCACTAAACCAAAAACGGTAACTGAGGAGTCCGCTCCCGGCAAAAAGCAAACAATAAATAAGCAAACCCAAGGTGCAAAATCCCAACCATTGATCCAGATACGCACAGATAAGCCCCGTCAAGGCGAGGGCGTTCCAAGCAAAGAGAGCCACGTCTTTTTTGTGATGAGCATAGCCCAGGAAAACACCAGCCAACACAAGCCCGGCCAAATAATACCCTGCATTTGGGAAATTTAGCACCTTTTCCGCCGATAAACCGCCCCAAACAGTGGCATAGACGCTTAAAGGCATCCAAATAAAGCGTTTAAAACCCTCGCCCCAGTTTTTACAGGCGGGCAAAAATTCTACCAAAGCCCACGCCGTAAAATACACGCCAAAGGCCACCCACCAAAAACCGTCCGTTAAAATTCCCCCTTGGAACGAGGCCCAATAAACCGTAGCCACATACAGCGCAAACAAATACATCCATTTATTACGGGTCAGGCAACACAAGGGCAAAAGCAAAAGAGCCCACAGGCCAAACAGTTCATATAAAAACGCCCCCGTTTGATATATCTGCCCAAAAACCGCCAAAAAGGCCCCTATCATCACCGCCGCACCAAAGGCAAAACCTTGCCCCGGCCAAGTATCCAACTTTTTATAATACGCCCCAGCCCCGCACAGCACGAGCCCGATAAGCGGCAGGGATAGCCTTAAAATCAACCCCATTTCCTGCCAGTTAGCCGCAATGAAGCAGACAAACCCCGCCAATATAAAGGCCACGCCCGCCGCCAACAGTCTATGGGAAAGCCAGGCCGTTTTGTCTGCCGGGCGGACTTTATTTAATAAGGTTTGATAGGATTTTTCATCCAACAAACGTTCGTTTAGTAAAACATCCAATAGTTGCTTGCTCATACTCCGATTATACCAAATACGATAGACAGACCGCCCGCCACAAAAGATATAATAAGAATATGTTTGTACTTTTAATTTTACTTATACTACTGATAGGGTACGCGCTAACGCGCGTGGGGGCGCATATGGTATTTCGCCCGCAAAAAAAACGCTGGCCTTTAAAATTACCCTTTCAAAAGATTGCCTTTCCCGCGCCTAACGGCAAAATGATTACCGGGGTGTATCTCCCGGCAGGAAAGGGCTTGCCTACACTGCTTTTTTTTCACGGACGGGGTGGAAATATATCGCACTTTGAAGCATTTGCCCAAGCCTATGCGCCGCTGGGATTTGGAGTTATAATGTTTGACTACCGCGGCTTTGGTTTGTCTGCGGGCAGCCCCAGCCAAAAAACGGTGTTTGAGGATGCGCTTTGTGCGGTACGCTACGCATTAAAAGACCTAAAAATTTTGCCCAATGATATCGTACTTTTCGGCCACTCGCTAGGCAACGCGCCCGCGCTGTATGCGGCATCAGAAATGGGGAAATTGCCCTTTAAGGCATTAATCCTGCAAAGCCCGTTTTTAAGCACGCCCGATATGGCGGTATGCTTGCGCACGCACGATTATTCACCCGCCTCGCGTTGGTATCGTTTGGCGGCGCTTTTGGTATTTCCTTTTTTGTATTTCAACCGCTTTGATAACGTAAAATCTGCAAAAAAATTACCGGAAGGTTTGCCCGTCCTGGTGTGTATGAGCCGGGCCGATCAAACAATTCCGTGGCGGCAAAGTGCCAAACTGGCGGACTTTATCGGCCACGAAAAGCGTTTTTTGTCCCCGATGGGCGGACACGACGATTTTGCCTGGGCGCAGGAGGCAGTAGTACAATTTTTGCATCAGTTATAAGGAGTATCCGGCGCAGGAGCGCGCAAAAGTTTGCTATAATAGAATTAGATACCCGATGCCCGCCACTCGGCGACGGTATAATTGGAGAGGTGTGTGAGTGGTTGAAACAGCAGGTCTCGAAAACCTGTAAACCGCAAGGTTTCGAGGGTTCAAATCCCTCCCTCTCCGTTTTGCTATACAACATTAAACCCCGACGAGGTCGGGGTTTTTTGTTGACTTTTACGACGGAAAACATAGTAAAGAGTAGTAAACAAAATTAAACAAAGTTAAACTAAAACAAAGACAAAGTGGGGGCAAAAGTGGGGGCAGAATACCTAAAAATCAAGTGGGGGACACTCGGCCAAAAGTGGGGGACACTATTTTTGCACCATTTGGGGCAGTTTGAGAACAAACGATTTCATCCGCTCTAAATGCTCCAAACGGGCCTTTGCATCCGCCTTGCGCAGGGTTTCTTTGTCAATATAATGGCGCTCGGTGGTCTTTTTGTCCGCATGCGAAACGTATTTTGATACGTCTATTTCCGCCGCGCCGGCCTGTATCATATACGACGTATGCGTTTTACGCAAAGACTTATACGTGCACACTATCTTATGGCCGTTTTCTTCTTTACGCAAAATCATTTCGTTGACGTTTTTTAAGTTTTTGTTCCAATGCTTGGAAAAAGTGCTGTCATCCAGCGGGTGGCCGTTTTCGTTGGTAAGTAGATATGTTTTGGCATGCAAGGATAAAATGTCCGCCACGGTGTCCGGCGTGAAATAAACCGGGCGCTCTTTGTCTCTTTTGACCGACCACGCGCGGATGCCGCGGTTTTTGTTTTCCGCGTTATGACTAATCCACGCAATGCCTGTGGCGGGGTCCAACTTTTCTATTAAAAAGTTGTACATTTCTTCCGGGCGCAAGTTCCCCTCAAAGCCCATACGAACGGCCACGCGCATTTGAGGACTGCTGTACTTTAAGAGCATAGCAAGTTCCCACGTGGTAAGTACGCGCACCACAGGCGCGCTGGTCTTTTTGGGCGAATTGCGCAGTGGGGTAAGGTCTATATACGGGATATACCCCTCCACCATTCCCCAGTCAAAGGCGCGCAAAAGGCAACCCATATCTTTATTGACCCCGTAATTATCGTCCCCGTTGCGTTGGGCTTCGGCCGCCTTGGTACGGCGGAACAAGGCTATATCTTCAAAGGTTAAATCCCGCACATAGTGTGGCTTGGCAATTTTTTCAAAGTGGGCCAAAGCGTAGGAGTATTCGGCAATGGTGCGGGTGCGCCAAGTGGGCTTGCCTGTTTTGGCGTCCTTTTCGGTACGCAGGGCTTTAAGAAAGGCACTCGTAAAAAAGGCCCACGTTTTAGAGCCGTCCACTCGGCGGGACTTGTTTTCCCGTTCCAATTTTTCTACCCAAATTTTATAGTCGTGTTCCCGTTGCTCCCGGTTGCCAGTCAAAAAAATCTCGTACCGCCTGCCATTGATTTGCTTGCGGTATCTTTGGCCCAGACGGCCGGGGCGTTTGAAACTGGAAATTTTCTCAGCCATTGTTTTTTACCCACTTTGACATTTCGGCCAAAACCTCTTGGGCTTGGGCAGACGTTAAATAATGACGTTGTACCTGTTTATCCAACAAGTATTTCCACAAGGGAAAAAGTTGTTTTGGGGTGGCATTTACGTCTGCGCCGTGTTTAATTTGTGCGGAAACCTGTGCAAATAGAAAAGAGTACCCCTCAACGTCGGCGGTACGCATGAACGGAAAAACGGTATCAAAATAAGCGGACAAATCCGGAAAGGCTGACCGCAGAGAGGTTTCCATAAATGCCAGGTTCATTTTAAGAAATTAAACCGCACGTTGGCGGCCACTCCAAAGGTTTTTATACGGTCTATTCCGTCTGCATCTATGTTGGTTTGGGAATAAAAAGCAATAATATCCATATCTGTTTTATCCCCTAATGGAAATTCCATTCCGACAAAGGCTGACGGAGTAAAAGCAAATTTACTCTTGAACAATTCAAAACGGTAGGTCCTGCCGCTTATTGTTACTTTGAGGTCGTTTATGTCCGTTCCGTTTATAGAAAATTTGGGCTGTACGCGCGTGGCAGCAATACCGGCTCCAAGAAAAAAGCGTACATTGGAATACGGATTTGCATACAAGAAAGCATTGGCCCCAACATCCCACATCTGCACTTTGGACGTGTAGGAATATCGGGAAAAGGGAGCGCGGAATTGGCCGCTTTTGGACATTTCCCCACGCCACTGAAAAAACACTTCGGTCCGTGTCCAAGCGGATAAGTGCGCGCCGTAGGTGGCTTTGATACCCGCTTGCATAGAGGACAAGGAGTTTTCCATATACTGGGAAAAGGCACTTTCGTCAGACAGGGATAAAGAACTGCTCATTCCCGCCGCACCAATGGAAACATACGGCCGGTTGGTGGTGGCAAGAGAAGTCTTGTTTTGTGGCACAGGTTTCTCTTTGGGAGCAGGAACCGTTTGCGGCTTTTGCGGAGCAGCAGGCTTGGGGGTTGTGGTGCTTTCCCCTCGGGCCCAGCGGGCAGCCTCATCATTTAAGGCGGCATCTTGCTGGTGGGTATTTTCTTGCCCGACGATAACGGGGTTTGCGTAGCCCTGTTCGTTTACCGGAACATACTCATATTCCCCCTCTAAAATGCGATAGGTGCCATCCCCTGCGGGCACCAATTTAGGCACTTTTTGATAATAAGTTTGAGAATACGCAGGAAGAAAACATCCAGCCGCCAACAGGGCAAGAAGTATTTTTTTCATAAGTTATTTTCCCTTTTTGAGCAAATTATATTTTAATTCCAAATTTTCTATTTTGCTTTCCAAGGCCGCAATTTTGGCCGTTAATAATTTAATATCTTTTTCCACGTCGGCAGAAATGTTTATATTTTTGCCCACAACGTTGCTATTCCCGCTGACTTGGGTGGAACTGTCAAAAAAATAATTGATATTTTTTCCCGTGGCCCGCGCCAGTTTTTTAAGCGTTTCCAGTTTGGGGCTATTCGTCCCGCTTAGCCATTGGCTAATCGTGTTAGGCTTGACGCCCAGTTTTTCGGCCAAAGAAGTTTGATTTAATCCCACTTCCGCCATGGCGATTTTTATTTTTTTAATCAAATTTTCATTTTGTTTTCTCGTCATAAAAACCCACTTTGTAAAAAATACACCTTGACATTTTATCTTGTTTTAAGATAATATATCTT